>NZ_DASTRI010000270.1:0-19542 GCF_035761305.1 Chitinophaga sp.
TCAATGGCCGCATAGGCAAAACGGAACACAATTAAGCTGGAAGCATCATTCAGCAGGCTTTCCCCTTCCACAATGGTCACCAGCCTTTTGGGCACGTTAATGCTTTTGAGGATGGAGGTAGCCGATACTGCATCCGGCGGCGAAATAATGCCGCCCAGCAAAAAGCCCAGCGGCAGCGTGAATGCAGGAATAAGGCTGGATGATATAACCGCTATTACGCACGACGTTAATATTACAATCAGGAAGGCAAAGCTGGTAATGACCCGCCGCCACTTCCAGAAGTCTTTCCAGGAAGTTTGCCAGGCTGCTTCAAATAACAGCGGCGGCAAAAAGATCACGAAAATAAGCTCCGGGTTAATAACGATCTGCGGCAGCCTGGGAAAAAAGCTCAGGCACAAACCGCCCAGCACCAGCACAATCGGGTAGGAAATCTTTAAGCGCTGCGCCAGCATAACCAGGAACAGGATAATGAGCAACAGAAGAATGTAAAGGCCAAATGTGGTATGCATAATGTGTAGCCGTTTTATGCTTTGCCCTAAAATAATACAATTATACTAATGTGCTGTTTGCAGGCGCTCCAGCACACTGCCCCGCAGCATGCCTTTTTTTACAAAAGCGTTAACTTCCGCAAAACCGGCATCCTGCCACAGGTGCTTGAACTGCGGGTTGGCATACAGTATTTTCATGGGGCGTGGGTGCTGCTCCAGGCTTTGTAATACCTTGCGGATAAAGATTTCCATCACAGTACCGTCAAACGGGTTAAACAGGAAAATTACGCCTACTTTGGAAGGTATGTCGTAGTAACGCGCATCTATCCATTCAATGGTAATATAGGCGCCGGGGTTAAGGTCTTCTATCCTTTCCGCGTTGGCGGCCGCTTCTTCGCACAGCTCTTCTGAAAAATCTATCCCGATCATGGCTTTAAAGCCGTAAGCCGCAGCTACCGCCAGCACACGCCCGCGTCCGCAGCCCACATCCAGCAGGGTGGTTTGTTTGTCGGCCGGGGTTAGCTGCTCAATCAGCTGGATGGCAGAGTAATAGTTCACCGGCTCGTAAAATGAGAAATGTTTACGCTCAGGCTCCGGCAAATGCTCCGGCAGGTGGTGCAGGCCGGTGGTGCGTATACCAAACCGGCGCTCCCCGCGGATTTCATATTTGATAATAAATAATGCTACATCCAATCCCCAATACCATCCGATATAAAAGAAATACAGGAGATACCGCATGTACGTAGTTTTTCCTTATGGAAAACTACGTATTATTTTCGTCATCCGGGCGGATGATCATGCGCAGCGACTGGTCTTTGCTGAAGTAGGCAACCGTCCAGTTATACAGGGTCTTTATCCGGTTGCGGTAGTTGATAAGCGACATAAGGTGCACGAACAGCCACAGGAAAAAGGCTATAAAACCACTGAAATGCAGCGGGGGCTTGGGCAGGTCGGCCACCGCCTTGTTACGGCCTATAATGGCCATAGTACCTTTGTCGTGGTACTTAAAGGGAGTAACGGGTTTGCCCAGGGCCATGGCCTTAAAGTTCCGGGCCAGGTGCTTGCCCTGCTGTATGGCGGTTTGCGCCAGCTGCGGATGGCCGTTTGGCCATTGCGGTTCGTGCAGCTGCAGGCAGGTATCGCCAATCGCATAAATGTTCTCCGTGCCCTGCACCTTGTTATATGCATCTGCCAGCATACGCTTGCCGCGGCCATAGCTGCCGGCAGGTATGCCGTCAAACATTTTGGCGGTAACGCCGGCGGCCCATATGAGCGCTTTGGCCGGAATGCTGCTGCCATCGTCCATGATCACCGTATCATTTACATAATCCTTTACGTGTACGTTTAGCCGTATGCGTACCCCCATTCTGCGCAGCGCATCATAAGTGTTTTTCTGCGACTGCCTGCTCATGGGCGACAGCAGCGCTTCGCCGCCGTCTACCAGGTATATCTCTCCCCTTGCGCCCTGCAGCTCAGGGTAATCTTTCTGTAAAATAGTACGGCCCATTTCAGCCAGCATGCCCGATATTTCCACGCCGGTTGGGCCGCCGCCGGCAATTACAAAGGTGAGCAGCTTTTTACGTTCGGTTTCATCGGTGGTAATAATGGCCTGCTCCAGCTGCTGCAGCATGCGGTTACGCATCTCAATAGCATCGTGCAGGGTTTTCATGGGCATGGCACGCGCCTTTACGTTTTGCATGCCAAAGTAGTTGGTTTCTGCACCGGTGGCAAATACCAGGTAATCATAGGAAAGCTCCCCGTTGTTCAGCACAATCTTGTTTTGCTCCGGCACCACCTTTTCCAGGCTGCCTAAACGAAAAAAGAGGTTATTTTTTTTACGGAATAATTTACGGAAGGGATAGCTGATGTTAGAGGGTTCCAGGAAAGCCGTAGCCACCTGGTATATCAGCGGTGGAAAAAAATTATAGTTGTTCCTGTCAACCAGCGTAACAGTATAATGTTTATTGCCTCCCAGCGACCGTGCCAGGTTAATACCGGCAAAGCCGCCACCCACTATGACAATGTGCTTCATAAAACTAATTTGTTTTGTAATACATCCTGTCTGAAAATTAAACCGGCTCCTGCAATTATTGTTGCAGGAATACTTAAATTTAATACACTTTCCCACGATTTAAAACCTTCCCAAATTTATTCTTATGGACCAGCGTATTATAAACCTCTTTGATGAGTACACTCACAGGCCTTTAAAGTTGTAGCGTGTTCATTGTCATTGAACACAGCAGATCTTTGATGAGTACACTCACAGGCCTTTAAAGCGCAATGAGTTCATTAACCGCCTCATCCGGCTTACCGGCAGCCTGGCTGCAGCCAACGCGGTACTGCCCCTGCTGGAAGTAAACTACGCGCACGCCGCCACCGTACCTGAAAACGCAGCAGGCATCCGCGCAGAAGATATTACCTACCCGGGCGATGGCGTTACCATGAAAGCTTACCTGGTAAAGCCCAATAACCTGGCGGCAAACGCTAAAACAGGCGCCGTGGTGGTAATACATGAGAACCGGGGCCTGAACCCGCATATCCGCGACGTAACACGGCGTGTGGCGCAGGCCGGGTATATAGCGCTGGCGCCCGATGCGCTGTCGGGCAGCGGCGGCACGCCCGCAAATGAAGATGAGGCCCGTGAGCTGATCGGAAAGCTGGATGCGCAGCAGAACCTGAATAATTACCTGAAAGCGCTGGACTACCTGCAGGGTTTGCCGGAATGTAACGGTAAAACCGGCTGCGTAGGCTTTTGCTGGGGCGGCGGCCTGGCCAACCAGATGGCAGTACATGCGCCCAACCTTAAAGCTGCTGTGGCTTACTATGGCAGGCAGCCGGATGCGGCCGGCGTGCCTGAAATAAAAGCCGCCTTATTGCTGCATTACGGCGGACTGGATGAGCGTATTAATGCGGGCATACCGGCCTATGAAGCCGCGCTGAAAGCTGCGGGCATTAAATACCAGCTGTATGTTTACGAGGGGGCGCAGCATGCTTTTAATAACGATACCGCCCCTACGCGGTATAACAAGGCAGCAGCAGATAAAGCCTGGGAAAGAACGCTGCAGCTGTTCAGCGAAACATTGTCGTAGCTGCCACGGGGCTTATACCAGCAGCCGGGCAGGGAAAGCACTATCTTTTTCCTCCATACAAAAATAGCCGGTTACAAAAATTGCAACCGGCTATTTTAATATAGTCATTAGCGTTACTTACTTTCCCCGGGAATAATGTACTCAAATACCTTTTGTTCTTTCTTTTCCTCAAAACCGGTACGCGTATAAAAAGCATGGGCATCTGTACGTTTTACCTGGCAGCGCACCCGTAGCCTGCTGCTGTTGCGTTCTGCCGCCCATTTCTTTGCTTTTTCCACCAGCTGCCGGCCTATACCCTTTCCACGGCTGCCGGCGTCTACTACCAGCCCGCCTATTTCACAAAAAGGGCCTGTTTCCAGGCGCATAGTGTAAAATACATGGATCCAGCCTACTACCTGCCCGTTCATAACCGCTACATAAGCCATATCAAAATTACTTTTATCAATGGCTATAATATTGCGCATAGTATCATCAACAGACAAGGTATAACCCAGCTGCGACGACAACCCTGCAATCTGCTGCGCATCTTTTTCAATAGCCGCCCGTACCTGTATTGCACTACCCATAAACCTATAATTTACATGATAATACAAAAATTTGCGCGATAAATATTTTAAAAGTAATTTAGAAAAGTAACCCACCCCGCTATGACAACCTTATCAGTAACCGCTAACGGAGTAGGATTTTAGTTTAACCAAAAAAAATTCCTTTGTATGAAAAAGAAAACCAAGAAAAAGCTGGACATCAAAAAAATGAAGATCAGCAGGCTGAGCGAAACAAACCAGGCCAAGCTGAAAGCCGCCACTATTCCGCCTAACACATTCTGGTGCGAAACCCTGGGTATGTAGTACCAAGGGCCGGCCAAATGGCATTTTCCTGCAACATACAATCCGCCATCACCTGGCGGCAGCGGTAAGCAACGCTGGTTTACACCGTAACATATGCTGGTACCTGCACCCAGCTGGTAAAGCGAAAACCCCAAACGTTGTTTACACGCCCTCTGGTTTGCAGAAAAATCTACGTTCAGCCGGCCCTTTTTATTTACCTGTTTATACCTGGCTGTATGCCTGCGCCTGCGTAAAAGGCCGTATAGCATTTTGCAACGCCTGCACGGCATCTGCCGGTGCAGTTGCGCAACGCCAGGCTACAAAGCCATCCGGCCTTACCAGCAGCGCACCAGTGGCGCTGATGCCCGCCACATCTTCAACCGCTCTTTCTGTAAAAACCAGCGCGCCCTGCTTTCCTATGCTGTACACGGGCACGGGTATACCGGCTGCCGCATGAAGCCAGGCCGCGTTACCGGTACCTGTGAATAGTACAAAGCCTTTACCCAATAAGTCTAAAGTACATATGCGCTGTTCTTTATACTGTACCCACATATGCGGCATGCGGGTGCCCGGCTCCCCGTTAAGCGCACGAACCTGCCGGTAACCGGCAGCCGGTAAAGCGCTGCCCGGCACCGCCGCGCCGGTGTACTGGTAATTAGGCAACCCTACCAACCCTGCTACATACCGTATAGACAGGCGGTGGCTGGCTTTATGCAGGCACAGGAAGGCCGTTATTTTAGCGCCTGTTACCGTGGCAATAATGCCAAATATGTTCAGGAAATTGCGTTTCAGCAGCCCGTCCTCATCTGCCCAAAGACCGCTTTGTATGGCGTTGCGCAAGCCAACAGGCTGCCGCTCCGCGCTGTAGGTAGCCAGCAGCGAAGGCGCTGCCTGCCCTTTTAATACCGCCGCCAGCTTCCAGGCCAGGTTATGCCCATCCTGTATACCGCTGTTTGCGCCTTTGCCGCCATAGGGCGTCATTACATGCGCGGCATCGCCGGCAAGGAACACACGGCCGTGCTGCATGTTATTCACCACTTTTACGGTAGGCTGCCAGGGCAGCATACTAATGATGCGGATGGGCAGCTCCGGCATACCCAGCAGCTCCTGTAAAATGGGGATCACTTTTTCCTCCGTAAAGTCCGATGCTTTCTCTCCTGCTTCGGGGCTATAATGCAGGTGCAGCACCCAGCGGTTGCTGTTATTTATAGCTGCCAGCAATCCCTTATGCCTGGGCGTTTTGATGATCACCAGGCTAAAGCGTTTGTTGTGCACGGCAGCTGCCAGGTCGGCTTCAAAATAAATATTCAGCAGGCTGGCTATGGCGCCCCTGCCTGTTACCGGCGCCTGTAATGCTTCACGTACCGGGCTTTTGGCGCCGTCGGCCGCTATCATATAGGCAGCCCGTATGGTTTGCGTGGCGTTGGTATCACGGTTACGGATAATGGCTGTTACGCCTTCGGCATCCTGGGTGAAAGATACCAGCTCTGTATGAAAAGCCAGCTGTGCGCCCCTGTCCCGCGCTGCGGCCAGCAGCACCGGTTCTGCAAGGTCCTGTGTGCAGCGGGCGCCTTCTTCGGGGCTTAAGGTCATTATCTTTTCCAGTCCCAGCACCTTGGCCGGCGTTAATTTGCGGGGCTTCATTTTTTTGAGCGCAGCAGCCAGGCTGGTGCTGCTGTGAATACCCCAGGCATGCTCCAGCGCCCGGCCTGCGTTACGGATGGCATCGGCCAGGCGCAGCTCCCGGTACAGCTCCATGGTGCGTATGTCAAAGCCCCGCGCACGGGGATGAATGGAGGTACCTTTATGCTTTTCCACCAGCAAAGGGGCAATGCCCTGCTGTAAAAGAAACAGCGCCGCTGACAAGCCTGCCACACCGCCGCCCACGATTAAAACCGGTACATTAATGTCCGTTGTTTGTACATGCATATTTTGCCGTGATTATGTTGCCGCAAAGTTGCAGCAGCCGCCCCCCGGCAAAGGGCATGAAAAGGATTTTTTTGTACCTTGAACGGAGTAATCCGACCATACCATGCCGCAGCAGGAACAACATCCTGATTTCCCGGGTTTTGATGAAATAAAAAGTTTGGCGGACAGCGAAACGCCTTATGTTTTTGCTGTTTCGCTGCCCGAAGTGGCAGGCCATTTCCGTATGCTGAAAATGGGAGGCATTGCCGTTTCCGATGGCTGGATGCAGCTGAAAGACCAGTTTACGGAGCATGTGAGCATGAAACATTTTAACGACCTGCCGCTGGTAGAAATGAACTTTTCCCTGGAAGGCTGCATACGCCAGCGACTGGGCTTTCTGAAAGAAGAAGTGTTATTTACCAAAGGCTATCATAATATCATGTACAACCAGGGTGAATGGGAGCACAACCATTTCCTGAACGGCGGTACGCACAACACCTTTACCATTAACATTCACGCAGACCGTTTCATGGAGCTGTTTGCCGCCTACTCCGCTCCTATGGACCGGCTGGCAAACAGCGTGCTGCAACAGCGGCCTTTTCTGCTGCAGCAGCCGGCCATTCCCTATACGCCGCAAATGCTGTCCATTATCCGGTCTTTCTGGGATTGTACTTTTACCGGCAGCTTAAAACAGCTGTTCATGGAAGCAAAGATGATGGAGCTGCTGTTATTGCAGTTTGAGCTTTTTGCGCAACCCATGCATGGCAAAGCAGCAGGCCCCGGCCGCGATGAGTTGGACAAGCTGCACCTGGCGCGTGAAATACTGCTGAAAGATGTGCAGCACCCGCCTACCCTTGCGCAGCTGGCAAAGCAATGCGGGCTGAATGAGTTTAAGCTGAAAAAAGGGTTTAAAGCAGCCTTCAATAACACCGTATTCGGCTACTTTGCCGCCGCAAGGCTGGAACAGGCCAGGCAGCTGGTATTACATACCGGCAAAACCATTTCTGAAATAGCCTATGAAACCGGCTTTAGCCATCCCCAGCACTTCCAGCGGGCCTTTAAAAAACACTTCGGCACGCCCCCCGGACAACTCCGGAAGTAGCAGCAGACTTTTCCATTACAATAATCCGGGATAAGTACAACATAATCCGTTAAATAGGCATTCTTTCCCACCCGTTTTAGTTGCACCTTTGCTTACAGCTTTTAGCATTAAATGTAACAATTCACTTATACAGTGTAACAGTTGTAGGTTTAGGTACAGGCCGGAGTATTCTTATTCCGGTTTTTTTATGCCGCTGCGCCCACGGGAATTAATAATTAAGAATGAATAATTAAGGGAACGCCCGGATCACGAAATAACGTGAAATGCGGAACAGCCTATGCCTTGTTTACGGGACTCTGGCAGGCAATTAACATTCATACCTTGTATTATCGGTTTGTAACTATTATCGTCTTGTTCATCCCTTTTAACAAATTTTTCACTGCATGGCAGGATCATCCATAAAATATTTTACTATTCTTTGTGGAAATATCAACTTATAGCATCTATTAGTTTAACTCTTAACTCCCCGCATGAAAACATTTGTGCTCATTGTTTGCCTGATAATTCCTTGCCTGTGCTATGGCCAGCGGACAGCTGTTAAAGGCAGCGTAACAGATACGCTGAACCATCAGCAATTATCCAATACCACGATTGCCGTGCTGCAGGCAAAGGATTCAATTTTGCGCACGTTTACCCGCACTGATGACGGGGGAAAGTTTTACATCAGGCACCTGCCCCCCGGCAAATACCTGCTGCTGGCTACTGCGCCGGGGTATGCCGACTATGTAGAGGCGTTTACGTTAGCCGACAGCACCGCTACCGCACAGGTGAATGTGATCCTTTCCCTTAAAAGCCGCCTGCTGAAAGAAGTGCTCATTAACCAGTCAGTAGCAGCCATTAAGCTCAAAGGCGATACCACGGAGTATAATGCAGACAGCTTTAAGATGCAGCCCAATGCCACGGTGGAAGACCTGCTGAAAAAGCTGCCGGGCATACAGGTAGATAAGAACGGGCAAATTACCGCCCAGGGTGAAAAAGTGCAGAAAGTGCTGGTTGACGGGGAAGAATTTTTTGGCGACGACCCCACCCTGGCCACACAGAACCTCCGGGCCGATATGGTAGACAAGGTGCAGGTATATGATAAAAAGAGCGACCAGGCGGCCTTTACGGGCATTGACGATGGCGAGAAGATCAAAACCCTGAACCTCAAGCTGAAAGCAGATAAAAAGAACGGCTACTTTGGCAAGCTAAGCACCGGCGCCGGAACAGAAGGGTTCCACGACAGCCAGGCCATGCTGAACTTTTTCAAAGGCAAGCGTAAAATATCCGGCTACGGCATTGTTTCCAACACCGGTAAAACAGGCCTTAACTGGCAGGAAAGAGATAACTACGGCCAAAGCAACGCTGATAATTTCAGCTATGATGAAGCTACAGACAGCTACTTCGGCTACTTCCAGTCGGACGACCTTGAGAACTGGGACGGCCGCTACGGCGGACAGGGTTACCCGCTGGTGCAAACCGGCGGCCTGCATTATAACAACAAGTGGAATGAGGATAAACAATCCATTAACGGCAACTACAAAATACTGCAGCTGCATGTAGATGGTAACAGCAGCACCAACTCACAATACCTGCTGCCTGACACGCTTTACTATACCAACTCCAGCCAGCGTTTCGCCAACCGCATTACCCGGCAGCGCGGCAATGCGATATATGATATACAGATAGACTCCAGCAACTCCCTGCGCATTACAGCCGACGGCGGCCTGGATCACAAAATCACCAACAGCGCCTATAAAACTGAGTCCATTGCGCAGGACAGCTCACTGGTGAACCGGAATGAGCGCGATATAAACACTACCGGCGACGTGGGTACGCTTAACAGCAGCATACTGTGGCGAAAGAAGTTCCGTAAAAAAGGGCGCACGCTTTCCCTGAACATCCAGGAAAAATACACCCGCAACAACTCAAACGGGTACTTAAATTCCCTTACTGAATTTTATGAGAACGGCAGCATAGAAAGCACCCAGCAAATAGACCAGTACAAAACCAACCATAGTGAGAACCTTACGTTTGATACAAAGCTCACTTACTCAGAACCGCTGTCTAAAACCGCATCCGTGATCCTTAACTATGGTGTGGTGGTAAACAACAGCAGCTCAAACCGCAACTCCTTTAACCAGGATGCCGGCGGTAAGTACAGCGAGCTGGATAGCCTGTACAGCAACAATTACCAGTTTAATGTATTCACCCACCGGGGAGGCGCCAGCTTTAACATGATACAAAAGAAAGTTCGGGCTAACATAGGCACCAACGTTGGTCTTACCAGCTTTGACCAGCAGGATATGCATACCGGCCTTACCCGCCGCCGGGATTTTGTGAACTGGTTCCCCGTGGCCTCTTTCAGCTATATGTTCAATACACAGCGCAGGTTATCCCTCAATTATAACGGCAGCACCAACCAGCCCAATATTGAGCAGATACAACCCTTACGTACCAACGACGATCCGCTGAACATCAACATTGGTAACCCTGATCTGAAACCGCAGTTCTCCAATAATATCCGCGTTTACTTTTCAGACTATAAGATCCTTAAGGAGCGCGGCATCTGGATAAATGCTTCCTATAACTTCACCAGCAACGCCATTACCAGCAAAACAACCATAGATGAAAACGGCAAAAGAACCAACCAGGCCGTGAACGTAGACGGCAACCGTAATTTTTACATGTATGCGGGGTATAACTTTAAAATACAGAACACCAACCTGCGCATGGGCTACAACGCCAACATGCGTTACAGCCGCTATGTGAACTATGTGAATGATGCGCTGAACACCACCAACAGCGGCAATTACACGGCCGGTATGTACCTGAACGGTTCTAAAGACAAGCTGTATGAAATAGGCCTGGATGCATCCGCCACTTATACCAACAGCCACTCCTCCATACAGCAGCAGGTAAAAACCAATTACTGGATGTTTAACTTCAATCCCAATGTAAACCTGTTCCTGCCCTGGAAGCTGCAGCTGCATACCGACTGCAACATCAACCTGCGGCAAAAAACTGCCGCATTCGACAATAACAACAACGTGGTATTATGGAATGCCTGGTTCGGTAAAAAGTTCCTGAAGAACGATGCATTACTTGTAAAACTGGAAGTGAACGACCTGCTCAAAGAGAACATAGGCTTTAGCCGGCAGGTGAACAGCAACTTTATTTCCCAGCAAAACTACAGCACCATTAGCCGCTACGCGCTCCTGTCTGTTAGCTGGAACTTTAACAAAACCGGCGGCAGCGCCAAATAAAAAACCAGCATCATGAAACAACTACTGTTATATATCATACTACTGGGCTGCGCCGCAACGGCCGCCGCACAAGCGCCTATTTATCTCACACAGGGCCGTATTGAATTTGAGAAAAAGGTGAACCAGTACGCCCGCCTGGACGAAATGTTTAACAAAGACGAAAGCGGCTGGAAAGACATGGAAAAAAAGCGGCTGCCCCAGTTCACCACTTTTTATTTTGACCTGTTGTTCAACGGTGCTACCACGCTGTACAGGCCGGGCCGGGAAAACCCTGAAAACATACGCCTGCGGCCGGAACCCGGCAACGACAACGTGATTTATGACCAGCTGGATAAAAAAGAAACCATTGCGCAAAAAAAAGTATTTGAGCAGCTGTTCCTGGTAAAAGACAGTACCCGCAGCATACGGTGGAAAATAACGGATGAAAAGCGCAACATTGCCGGCTTTGACTGCCGCCGCGCTAATGCGATAGTAATGGACTCCATTTACGTGGTAGCTTTTTACACCGACGCCATTGTTACTCCCGGCGGCCCGGAATCCTTTACCGGCCTGCCCGGCATGATACTGGGCGTAGCCCTGCCCTATGAGCACATTACCTGGTTCGCCACCAAGGTGCTGGCCAATGAAGTACCCCCTGCCGAATTGAAACCACCCACCAAAGGCAAGCCGGCAGATAATAAGATATTACTGGAAACCATCACCCGCAGCCTGAAGAACTGGGGCAATTACGGTAAGCTATATACGAGAATAATGATGTTGTAAGCAGGCGCTGTTACCGCACCTGCCCGTTGCCGTAAATAAGCCATTTTTCCGTTACCAGCTTTTCCAGCGCAAAAGGCCCGCGGGCGTGCAGCTTTTGGGTAGAGATGCCTATTTCCGCACCAAGGCCAAATACGCCGCCATCTGTAAAACGTGTAGAGGCGTTCACATAAACAGCCGCAGCGTCAACCTCATTCATAAAACGCGTGCTAACAGCAGTGTTGGCAGATACAATGGCTTCTGAATGCTTTGACGAATAATGGCGTATGTGGGCCAGCGCTTCACCCAGCCCGCTCACTACTTTTACGGAGCATTTAAAATCCAGGAACTCGCGGCCAAAATCGTCCGGGGTGGCGTGCTGCAAAGAGGGATAGCCGGCTTTTTCAAGTATAGGGTAAGCCGTATCATCTGCAAATATTTCTACATTATACGCCTGTAAGGAAGGAGCCAGCAAAGGAAGAAAATCCGCTGCCACGGCGCTGTCTACCAGCACCGTATCAAGGGAGTTGCATACAGACGGCCGCGTTACCTTGGCATTGGTTACAATGGCGGCAGCCTGCTGCAGGTCCGCAGTTTGCTCTACATAAGTATGGCATACACCAGCGCCGGTTTCAATTACCGGCACGCGGGCGTTGTCGCGCACAAAATTAATAAGCTGCTGCGAGCCGCGGGGAATAATAATATCTACATACTTCACAGCCGTCAGCAGCTCCATTACCAGGTCGCGGTTTGTAGGCAGCAGCTGTACGGTGGCCACCGGCAGCTTATATGCCGCCAGCACATCCTGTATAATACCCACCAGGCACGTGTTGGTATAAAAGGCATCGGAGCCGCCGCGCAGCACGCATACATTGCCGGAGCGGATGCACAGGGCCGCCACATCTACCGTTACATTGGGCCTCGACTCATAAATTACGCCTACTACCCCCAAAGGAGCGGTGCGCTTCTGCACCAGCAAACCGTTGTCCAGCCTTTTTTCTGAAAGCAGCTGGTTAGAGGGGTCAGGCAGCTGTGCTATATCCAGCAGGCTGTTTGCCAGCTGCTGAATACGCGTTTCGTTCAGCAGCAGCCGGTCCTTTTTAGGATCAGTGTCCGGCATACGTTCCAGGTCCTGGCGGTTGGCGGCAATAATAGCGCCTGCGTTTTCCCGCAGGCGTGTGGCCAGCTGCTGCAGCAGCTGCTGCTTTTGCGCATCAGGAAAAGTTTTAATGGCGCTGGTAGCTGCCTGCGCCTGTTCCAGTAATGGTATAATAGACTCCATCATCTTCTTTTTTTACGCCTGCATTCATCATCACAAACCCCAATCCCTTCATTATTAATTCTTAATTATTAATTCTTAATTCACCAGCAACACAATATCATCCGCATGCGCAATCTCTACATTCTGCGCTTTTTTATTACCTGCCAGCACATCGGACGATACTTTTGCGCGGGCCACGGCAATGGCTTCATTGCTTTCATTTACGATCTCCACCACCTCACCACGGGTAAACCGCTCCAGTATGGCTTTTACGCCCACTGCCAGCAGGCTGTGTCTTTTCTCCAGCGCTCTTTGCGCACCTGCGTCTACCTGTAAGCGGCCGGTCACCAGGCTGCCGCTGGCCAGCCATTTTTTCCGCGCCGGCATGCTGCAGGGCTGCGGCAGGCAAATAGTGCCGGTGGTGCCGTTCAGCGCATTCAAAATGCCATCCGGGGTATGTATACCGAATATTACCACCCGTATGCCCATGCGGGTAGCCAGGCGGGCAAAGGTAAGCTTTGATACCATGCCGCCTAATCCCAGGCTTGACTTGCGGGTATCGGCCAGCGCAAATACCGGTTCGTTTATTACCGGTATCTCCGGCACTACCTGGCCATCCTTATCCAGCACACCACCCACTGAAGTGCTGAACAGCAGGCCCGATGCCCCAAAGCCAACAGCTATCAGCGTGGCCAGTTCGTCATTGTCTGAAAACTTTAATTCCAGGTCGCTCACCACATCATTTTCGTTGGCAACGGGAATAATGTTATTGGCCCACAGCTCTTCGTAGGTTTTTTTCAGCTGTAAAAACTGGCTGCGGTTACTGAAGTGCCGCCGCTCGCACAGGCTTTGCGCAATGGCAATATTATAGGGTTGAAAATACTGTGCATATTTGCTAAGCAACAGGGGGTTGCCAATAGCGGCTGCCGCCTTGCGTTCGCTAATAGTGCCGCTGTAATGCGGCAGGTACTTTTTACCGGCAGCCACTGCCCCGGATGATACCAGCACCATGTTATATGTTGCATGCAGGGAAGCCACCTGCCTGGCAATAGCTGCTACTATAGACTCGTCCAGCTCTCCGTTCTGATGGGTAATTGACGCCGTTCCAAACTTGATCACTAAAATGGGCTTGCTCACTGAGATTGAATTTGGCTGCCAAAATATTGAAAATATTTCGGAACCCATACCGTCATATCAGTATGGCCACGGTTTCCCCAGGCGTAATAAGGGATGAACGTTACTTTTACCGGTTTGGTATCGTTTACGGCAGCCTCCCGGTACAGGGTGTTTTGCCAGCCGGTATCGGCCCGCAAACCTACTGTGCCTGTTAGCGCCATTACCTGGCTATGGTCTATTTGCATGGGTACCGGCTTCAGGGTGGCTTTGTCGGTCATTACAATGTCAAACAGGCTGGCGCCTTTGGGCAGGTCTGTACCCTCCAGGCAGTATACAATGGGGCCTCGCTTTACCGCTACCTGGTTACGGGTTTCCTCTACCAGCGGATTGCTTTCCATTAAAGTTACCGGCATGGGCAGCTGCAAGGTAATGATGTCGCCGGCTTTCCAGGTGCGGTGCACAGCAGCATACTGGCCGGGAGTAACCCTTGCAGCTGTGGATTTCCCGTTCACCGTTACTGTGGCCTTATGGCACCAGCCGGGTATGCGCAAAAAAACCGTGAAGGGCTGTGGTCCTGCAGCTTTCACCGTAAGGCGGATATTACCATCCCAGGGATAGTTGGTGGTTTGCGTCAGCTGCAGCGCCGACCCGTCTTTTAAATGCGTATTCAGCTCATTGCTTCCGTATAAATGCACCCACAGGCCTTTGTCTGAAATACCGTATGCATATTCCGCTGTTTCTGCAATGGTGCGCACCACGTTGGGCGGGCAGCAGTTGGAAAGACTGATATATTTTACCCGCCCGCCGGACCAGCGCAGGGTATACGGGTATTTGTCAGACACGCTTAACGGGTTGGTGTAGCAAAAACGGTCGCCATCCAGGCTAATGCCCGACAGCACGCTGTTATACAGCGCCAGCTCCACAATGTCCATGTACCGCGCATTACCGGTTACCTGCAGCATGCGCCAGTTCCACAGCATATTGCCAATGTTGGCGCAGGTTTCGTTATGCGCAGTCATATTGGGCAGCTGGTAATCGCGGCCATAAGCCTGGTGTGTTTTCTGTATCTCCACGGGGTTATAGGAAACGCCGTAGGGCGATACGCCGTCGTATAAAGCCCCGCATGCGCCGGTAATGTACATTTTGCGGTACACCACATCCTTCCAGATGTTATTCAGGCAGGTCAGCAGGGAGTCGTCGCCGGTTTCCGCATACAGGTCGGCTACGCCTGCGTATAAATAATTCGCGCGCACTGCATGGCCCATGGCCTTATTTTGCCGGCGGAAAGGTACGCGGTCCTGGTTATCATCTGTACCGCCATCCACATAGCCGCGCATATTTACCAGGTTCCTGGCCAGCTGCAGGTATTTAGGATCTTTGGTGGTGCGGTACAGCTCTATCAATCCCATGTAGTGCGACGGGCAAATGGCGTTGCGCGCCAGCTCCGGCGACGCCTTTTTATAAAAACGGTCCAGGTAATCCGCCGCTTTAATGGCCACATTCAGCAGGGAGGTTTTACCGGTGGCGCGGTAATGCACACAGGCCGCGGTCATCAGGTGGCCCATGTTATAGGTTTCAAAGTTCAGCCGGTCTTCAAACTCTTTTACACCGCCTTTGCTGTGGCGCTCCGCAATCATTACCGGCGTATGTATATAACCGTCTGCCCGCTGTGAGCGCGCAATTACCGGTATTACACTATCCATCATGGCATTCAGCTGCGGGTCTTTGGTAAGGGCGTACAGGCTGGCTACTCCTTCCAGCAGCTTGTAAAAATCGCCGTCGTGAAAGGGCGGGCCTGCATGTGAGCCGGTGTCCAGCCCCGCGGCTATCTGAAAATTCTTGAAAGCATGGCTTACCTGCGGGTCCATGTAGGTGCGCCATAAATGCGGTATCATGGCGGTTTTACATACATTCATACGCTCGCCCCAGAAACCGCCGGTCCAGTGCACGGCGCCCATATCCACGCTGCTTAAAGCTGCAAATTTGCTGTTAACGGTGTTCACAAGCGCATGCTCCTGCGCACGGGAAAAAGCGGGCCAAAGCAGCATTAGCAGGAAGGAATAGCGCATACATTTCAGACGGTTCATAACAGGAATTTGTTTACTGAAACGCCAAGATAATAAATACTTAACTATACTACACTATACTCCTTTTGCCTATGCAGCCGGCATTTCATCCGGACTTTTTTTCCGGAAGCGGCGGCAGAATAAATTTCGCGGTGCGCTAAAACGTTTTATCTTTAGTGGTACTATTAAAAATAATATCGCTATATAAACAATGAGAAAACTGTTTCTATCACTACTCTGTCTGGCGCAGCTGCCGCTGTTTGCGCAAACAGGAACTAACCTGGTACAATACGTAAAACCCATTATCGGCACAGAAAAAATGGGCCATACCTACCCTGGCGCCACGGTGCCTTTTGGCATGGTGCAGCTTAGCCCGGAAACAGATACCATTCCCTATGAGATGAATGGTAAATACAACCCGGATGTTTATAAATATTGCGCCGGTTACCAGTATGACGATAAAACCATTACCGGCTTTAGCCACACCCACTTCAGCGGCACCGGCCACTCCGACCTGGGCGACTTCCTGGTTATGCCCACCACTGGCCCCCTGCAGCTGAACCCGGGCACGGCCACGCACCCCGAAAGCGGCTACCGCTCTACCTTTTCCCATGCAACCGAAGTTGCGGAAGCAGATTATTATAAAGTAAAGCTGGATGAATATAACATACTGGCAGAGCTGACCGCCTCTAACCGCGTGGGCTTTCACCAGTACACCTTTCCCAAAACAGACCAGGCGCACATTATCCTGGACCTGATGGCCGGCATTTATAATTATGAGAACAAAAACGTGTGGACGTTTGTACGCGTGGAAAACGATACGCTGATCACCGGCTACCGCCAAACCAATGGCTGGGCGCGCACCCGCACGGTATATTTTGCCATGAGCTTTTCCAAACCTTTTTACCGTTACGGTCAGAAGAATTATGCGCATGACGTGTACCGCGGCTTCTGGGGCAAGTTTGACCAGGCGCACAACTTCCCGGAAATGGCCGGCCGGCAGATAAGGGCTTACTTTGATTTTAAGACAGATGAAGGAGAAAAGATAAAGATCAAATTTGCATTGTCGCCTGTAAGCACAGCAGGCGCGCTGCAAAACCTGCGCACAGAAATACCAGGATGGGACTTTGAGAAAGTGAAGGCAGCCGGGCAGGCCCTGTGGGAAAAAGAGCTGGAAAAGATTGATGTTAAAATGGCATCCAACAATGATATGGTAAGCTTTTACACCGCCATGTACCATGCCTTTTTAAGCCCTACCACCTTTATGGATGTAGATGGCGCCTACCGCGGCCTGGATCAGAACAACCACATGGCCGAAGGCTTTACCAACTATACTACTTTTTCCCTGTGGGACACCTACCGCGCATTACACCCGCTGTTTAATATCGTACAGCCCAAACGCAATGCAGATATGATACAGTCTATGATGGCGCACTATGACCAGAGCGTGCATAAAATGCTGCCGGTATGGTCGCACTACGCCAATGAAAACTGGTGTATGACCGGCTATCACAGCGTAGCCGTAATTGCCGATGCAGTCATAAAAGGCAATGCGCCGTTTGATGCCAATCATGCGCTGGAAGCCTGTGTAAACACGGCCCGTTACAAGCCATACGATGGCCTGGGCTATTATATGCAGCTGGGCTATGTGCCGGAGGACAAAAGCTCCTCTTCCGTATCTAAAACGCTGGAATATGCGTATGACGACTGGTGCATTGCGCAAATGGCCAAAAAGCTGGGCCGCAACGATATTTATGAGGAGTTCATTAAACGCTCCAACAACTTCAGAAACGTGTACGACGCCGGTACCGGCTTTATGCGGCCTAAAATGAGCGACGGGCATTTCCGCCAGAACTTTGACGCCTTAACCACTATTAACCAGGGCTTTATTGAAGGCAATGCCTGGAACTACAGCCTGTATGTGCCGCAGTACCCCGCTGAAATGATACAGCTGATGGGTGGTGAAAAAAGGTTTATTCCCCACCTGGACTCCCTGTTCACCATGCACCTGCCCGACGCCTTTTTCGCAGAAACAGAAGATATTACCCGCGACGGCATTATCGGCAACTATGTGCATGGTAATGAGCCGTCACATCACGTAGCCTACCTGTATAACTGGACCAGCCAACCCTGGAAAACGCAGGAGCGTGTACGCATGATCTTAAAGAAAATGTACCACACCGGTCCTGATGGCCTGGGCGGCAATGACGACTGCGGGCAAATGAGCGCGTGGTATATTTTTACCACCTTGGGCTTTTACCCGGTATGCCCCGGCTCTGACCAGTATGCGCTGGGCAGCCCGGCTATGGAGCATGCCACGCTGCAGCTTGAAAACGGCAAAACCTTTACCATTGACGCCAAAGATCAAAGTGACAAAAATGTGTATGTGCAAAAAGTAGTGCTGAACGGCCGTACGCTTACCACGCCTTTTATTTCCCATGAAGCTATCATGAACGGCGGGCAGCTCACCTTTTATATGGGCAGCAAGCCGGCGAAAAAGAACTATCAGCAATTATCCTCCGGGCACAACCGGTGAATACGTGCATAAGTTGATTAAATTTATACAGGGAACCGGCAATTGGTTCCAATGCACGTATGCAGGTACCTCCTACAGAACAGGATTTTATATTTCATATGCCGGGCATAGGCAGCATTCAGCTGGGCAAAATGCCCAAACATGTACAAGGCCTGATTCCACTGAAAGATTACCGGCACCGGCAGCGCTTTATGGTGCTGCCGGACATTAACCGGTTTTACGTATACAACGGCTCCCTGAAAGCCCGTTTAAGGCATCCCCAGTCTACCATCGACATCCGTTACCTGCTGGCCGGCACCAATGAGGAAGGTTTTATTAACAGCCTGTTTGTATACCCCATGCCGCCCGGCGGCCACATTATCGAACGGCTGAGCCAGGTATATGGAGAACCCCGCATTGGTTTGGGAAACCTGGGCGGACAGGTGGTAAACTCCAATCACTTTTGGGTAACGGAGGGGGAAACAGAGATCTCCTATGTTGGCCCTGAACAGCATATGCGGGAGATGGGAGTTATTTTTTTCCGGTTTTATTATGACCAGGAAGCGCTGCACCAGTTTACACTGGCTTTAAAACACTGATAATCAAAAAAGGCTGCGCTACACATTTAATAGCTGACGCGGGACCGCGCAGTGCTGCGCGGCAGTATATCATTGCTGTATCAAAATGGTAAAATGTGTAATTGTATAAAAAAGAAAAGGCCTGCTAAACAACAGGCCAATTATGGTACTTTGGGGGGGACAATACAATTGGGTTTTCACAAGAGTACAAAAACTTTCAGGGGTGTTACAATGGTTATGAAAGGTTGCCTTTGTGTTTCAATTGCAAGTTCAAATTATCGAAATGAATCCAATTAAAAAGCGCAAAGGAGCTTTTGAGTAAACTTTTCAAGTGTCAAAAACCTTATCTTAGCAACAGTAACAGGCAAAAAACCGCTATCAGGAACATACCCGCAAACCTTTAACCAGCCGCCATTAGCCGGTATTTCCAGCAACCAGAACTAACGGTAACGAACATATATTTGCGTGCAAACTGTGGAGAAAAATCCGGTAATGGCTCAATCTGAAAATGTAGATATACGAAACAGGCTACTGCGTAAATCACGGTATATATACCCCCGTAATTTACCGGTCTTTGTGCTGTGCTTTTATATATATGCAATCTAACAC
>NZ_DASTRI010000271.1:0-18074 GCF_035761305.1 Chitinophaga sp.
TATGATAACTATCACCTTTCGGATTGACACACATCATTTCCCCTCCCGCCTGCCTGTTGTTCCTTTGAGCTATTAATTATCTCAAATCCATAAACATTGTGGCTCACGACGTACCACAATAATGGTTCCTAAATGCAACCTGACACACAGCTGCTACTTATCCAGGTGGCGGCTTTTTTTTGCTGAAATCAGAAGGCTGTAATGTAACGTATACGGTTAAACGTATGTTGACAGCCATCACCCCATATTATAACAAAAATCACATTCCGTTATGATGCCTGTCATTTCATGAAACCTGCTACTGATCTACTTTGCATCGTAAATACAACACCATGAAAACACATTCCTCACACAGCAGGATCAGCCCTTTAATATTGCTGCTTTGCATGCAGCTTTTTGGAGCAGCCGCCATAGCCCAGGTAAATTATCACAGTCAAAATGTACATACTACTGTTAGCGGCACTTCTACCCTGCACGACTGGACAATGGAAAGCAAACAGGGAGAATGCTCCGCTACGTTCAGTACAGACGCCAGCGGCCAGCCCACCGGCCTCACTGCCATGCGCTTTACCATGCCTGCCCAGGCCCTGAAAAGTGAACATAGCGGCATGGATAAAAATGCTTACAAAGCGCTTAAGGCTGATAAGGCGCCCAACATTACCTACCAGCTCACCAGCGCCACCCTGGCGGCCGACGGCAGCATTAAATGCCAGGGCAGGCTTACCATTGCCGGCTTTACGCAGGATGCTGAGCTGCTGGCCACTGTAAAAGTAAATGCAGATAAAAGCATTACGGTAAAAGGCAGTAAAAAGATCAGCATGAAAAGCTTTAACATGGAGCCTCCCTCATTCATGATGGGCACCGTTAAAACCGGCAACGATGTTACCGTAAGCTTTGAGCTGACGTTAAAAAAATAAACCACCAAAGATAAGTTCACCATCCTCTCATCTCTAAATCACCCTCACATGAAATTGCTCTTTAATAAACCGCTCCTTTATTGCCTGTTGCTGCTGCAGCTGCCGGCAGCCCTGATGGCGCAGCAGGTACAGGTTAAGCCGGATTTTCCCAATATGCGCCGGTACGACCAGCAGGGCATTAACGTATTTGAGGACCCGAAAGATACCGCAGCCGTATTTGACGGCCTGAAGCTTAAATTCGGCGCCGGCTTTACACAACAGTTCCAGAACCTGAAGCATAAAAACCCCGATGCGCTGAACAACGATGCAGGCTCCTTTTCCAACGGTGAGTCCAAAGCCGGCAACAAGCTGAAAGTGATCACCGCAGGCTTCCAGACCGCACAGGCTAACCTTTACATGGATGTGCAGCTGGCCGACGGTATACGCCTGAACGTTACCACCTACCTTTCTTCCAAGCACCACAATGAGGCATGGGTAAAAGGCGGCTTCATACAGTTCGACAGGCTGCCCTTCAAAGGCCAGGTATGGGACAATATTATGAAGGTAACCACCATCAAGGTAGGCCATTTTGAAGTGAACTACGGCGACGAGCACTTCCGCCGTTCAGACGGCGGCCACACACTGTACAACCCCTTTATGGAAGGCTACATCATGGATGCCTATGCCACGGAAATAGGCGGCGAGATCTATGTTAAAAAGAACGGCCTGTTTGGTATGATCGGCGTTACCAACGGTATGATAAAAGGGAATGTAGACTCCCTGTATGCGGCTGCCAACCCCGATGGTAAGCTGCACAAATCGCCCTCCCTTTTGCTGAAAGCAGGCTTTGATAAAATGGTAACCAGCAATGTGCGTATGCGTTTAAGCGCCTCTTACTACGGTAACCAGAGCAGCGGCAGCAACACCCTGTATGGCGGCGACCGCAGCGGCTCCAACTACCAGTATGTGATGGAGCTGAACTCAGCCAACCCAAGCAGCAGCACCGGCGCAGGTACGCCCCTGGCTTTCTCCGGCCGGCTGAACCCGGGCTTTACCAAAAAGATAAACGCCTTTATGTTCAACGGGTTTGTTAAAACCCGCGGCCTGGAACTGTTTGGCACCTATGAAACCGCCTCCGGCAGGAACGCGCGTGAAACAGCCGCCCGCAATGCCAACCAGTATGCCGTTGACGTAATATACCGCTTCTTTAAAGCAGAAAACCTGTTTGTGGGCGTACGCTATAACAACGTGCACGCACAGCTGGCCAACAATGCGGCCGGTACCGGCGCAGGCCCCGTTAACTACACCGGCAAGGTGAATGTAGACCGCCTGGCATTGGGCGCCGGCTGGTTCCTCACAAGGAATGTGCTGCTTAAAGGAGAATATGTGATACAGCAATACAAGCACTTCCCGGTGGCAGACTATCGCGCCGGCGGCCGGTTTGACGGTTATGTAATTGAAGCTTCGGTAGGCTTTTAGCCGCATCCGGGCATAATCATGAAAGTCAGGGTGCTGCTACCGGTATGCTGACTTTCTTTCTTTTTTACCTTCTATTTTTTGTACCATGTTCATGCAACATTTACCGGCCCTGCTCCTTACATATGTGCTTTGCGCGCACAGCCCGCAGCTGCCGGGCAGCAATAACCAGGAAGCCCCCGAGAAATGGATTGTTACCAAAGGCTGCGCCCTGCAGGTGAACGGGCGCACCAATGTAAATACCTTCCGCTGCGCCATTAACAGCTATGCGGGGCCAGATACGCTTACGGTACAGCGCAGCTGCCGCAGGGCGCAGCCCGTAATGCTCAGTGGCTGCATTGGCCTGCCTGTTACCGGCTTTGACTGTATGAACAAAACCATGACCAACGACCTCCGTAAAACCCTGAAGGCAGATGAATACCCCCACCTGCGCATTACCTTTGTAACCCTGCAGCAATACCCGCCGGACAATACCGCGGCAACCAGTACGTGCGGCGCCGTTATTATTGAGCTGGCAGGCACCGCCAGGCAGTTCAACATTAACTACCGCATATCCAGGGATGCGCAGCAGCTTATACACCTGGAAGGTACACAGGTGATCCGCTTCTCCGACTTTAACCTTACCCCTCCCAAAAAATTCGGCGGCATGGTACGCGCAAACGACCTGCTGGAAGTACAGTTTGACCTCAACTTTAAAAAGGCATAAAAAAAAGGTACTGACCAGGAAGAATGATCTCACATTCTTCCTGGTCAGTACCAAGTGACTCAAAGCTTCCTTATTACCAGGGCTTATGCCGGCTGGTATAATTTCCCGAACCTTTCATAATATGCTTTTTCCAGGCTTTCCCGGTGCGCCGGGTGCGCTATGCTGATAAGCAGCCGTGCGCGCTGCTCCATGTTTTTCCCGTAGAGGTTCACAACACCATATTCCGTTACTACATATTGCACATGCCCGCGGGTGGTTACCACGCCGGCGCCTGGTTTCAGGCAGGGCACAATGCGGGAGATACCATCTTTAGTGGTGGAAGGCAGCGCTATAATGGGTTTGCCGCCTTCAGACAGGGCAGCGCCCCGCATAAAGTCCATTTGTCCGCCGATACCTGAATACTGGTACATACCAATGGAGTCGGCGCACACCTGCCCGGTCAGGTCTATTTCAATAGCGCTGTTAATAGCCACTACCCTGGGGTTGCGGCGTATCACATCACTGTCGTTCACAAAAGATACGTCCATAAGACTTACATACGGGTTGTTATCCACAAAGTCGTACACCTTGCGGGTGCCCAGTATAAAGCTGCTTACAATTTTGCCGCGGCGCACCGCTTTATGCTCGTTGGTAATAACGCCGCGTTCTACCAGCGGCACTACGCCGTCGGAAAACATTTCGGTGTGCAGGCCCAGCCCCTTGTGATGCTCCAGCTGCTTCAGCACCGCATCCGGTATACCGCCTATGCCTACCTGCAGGGTAGCGCCATCGTCAATTAAACCTGCCACATACCGGCTGATCTGTTCCGCGGTATCATCTATTTTAGCGGAATAGCTTACTTCGGGCAAAAAGGCCTCTTTCCACACCATAGCGTCAAAGCGGGAATGGTGCACTACCCCGTCGCCCATTACGCGGGGCATCAGCGGGTTTACCTGCGCAATCACTTTTTTGGCGCTGCGCACGGCGCTGATGGCCGCATCCACAGAAGTGCCCAGTGTGCAGTAGCCGTGCTGGTCCGGCGGGGAAACCTGAACAATGGCCACATCCAGCGGCAGAAATCCTTTTTCAAACAGGCGGGGTATTTCGCTCAGGAACACGGGTACGTAATCGCCGCTGCGGGTATTTACCCATCCTCTTACGTTGGCAGATACGAACAGGGAGTTCAGGTAAAAGCTTTTCAGCACCCGGGGGTGGTTCCAGTTGATTTGCCCGTAGGTGCTGATAGATACCAGCTCTACATCCTGCAGCTCCCCTGCCCTTAGCAGCAGTGTGTTCACCAGCTCCAGCGGGGTGGCTGCGCTGCCGTGAATAAATACGCGGTCGCCGCTTTTTATAAGGGAAAGGGCTTCCTCCGGTGTCTGGTATGTGGTGTCGGTTGCTTTCATGTAATTGTATTTTAGCTGCAAGCTACCGCGTGCGGGAATGGCTGGCAATGACGAAGGTTACCGGGAGCGGTGACGGAAATCAGTGTTTTGCGGCTGCGGCAGCCTTAATCCATTGCCATGGACTTAAGAGCTATCAGCAGCATTTCTTTCTGCTTGCCCTTTAGCTTAATGGAGCCCAGCGACTGCGTAACAAAATTGCCGGCCAGGCGCAGGGAAGCCACCAGGTCGCCAGATACAATTACCTCTTCATTAAACTCCTTGCACATGTTCTGTATTCGCGAAGTAGTGTTCAATACATCACCGGAGTAGGTAATATCCCTTTTAATGATGCCTACTTCGCCGGCAACCACTTTTCCGCAATGGATGCCTGCCTTAAAGGACGGAGCTACCTCATACTGCCGCATGTACTTGTGGTGCAGCTGCTGCAGCTGCCACTTGATATCAAAGAAGCACTGCACGCATTTACTGTTTTGTATGCCTTCGTCATACTTCCAGGCTACGATCACCTCATCTCCTACATATTGATAGATCTCTCCCTTGTTGTCCAGTATGGGGTTGGTAATATCCGTGAAAATGTCTTTGAGAAAGGCATGATACTTTTTATCGCCCAGCCGTTCGGCAATAGTGGTGGAAGCGTTCAGGTCAAGGAACATGAATATCCGCTGTTCTTCCCTGGGAGTATTGTATTTGCCGCGGAGGATGTTCCAGAAAACACCCTGGCCAAACTTGTTGTTGATCTGCAGGAACAGCTGGGTAACGGTAACTACAATGCCCCATACCATACAGTTCTTCATGATCCTGTAAGGGTCTGATGGTATGCTGAATAACCGGAGGAGCAGGTTAACGATCACGATCACCAGCAGGAAACAAAGCGCTACTGCCAGAATGGTGTAACCATATGATTTGTCCCTGAACCGCACATTCACAAAAAAAACGAGAAAGCTGCCGCCTAACAGCGCGCCGGTAAGGGCTGCGCCCATGTTAATGAGTATCGCTTCCGGAAGCGTATATTTTGGCACCGGCGGAACAGCATTCATAGTAGAAAGCGCTAGGTGGTCGTAGAACGGGATCAAAAAGCCTATGATCAGCCATACCACTGTAATAATGGCCAATTGCTGCAGCTGGTAGGTAGTTCTCCTGTTCATGATCAGATTAAGGGGGTTTGCTCCCTCAATATATCTATTTTCAGGCAAAACCGGCGTACCTGCTGCTTACGGGTGCGCGATGAACACCGGCAGCGTTACCAGCTTTACCACCGGGGCCGCATGGCTGGGCCACAGCAGGTTTGATAAGGTGCTGCGGCCATAGGCGCCCATTACAACAAATGCATTGCGGCGGGCCAGCAGGTGCTCAAGCAGCCTTGCTTTTACATTGGCGTCTTCCAGCACCAGTATTTCAACATTATCATAGTGCGCTTTCAGCCACTCTTTGAGCCTGTATTTGCTTTCGCCCAGGGTTTTGCCCGGTTCCGCAACATGCAGCAGCGTAGCCTTGCGGTAGTGCAGCTGCGGGAAGATATAGGTGAACTGTTTAATGGCATATACAGCGGAGCGGGTGTTATCGCAGGTAAAAATAATTTCCTGTATATCATCAAATGCTTCGGGGGCTATTATTACCGGGCATTCCGCCTGTTTCAGCAGCTCCTTTAAAAAGGCGGAGGGGGCTGTTTCCCTTACTTCACTAAAGGAAATGGCAGGGTCTACCACGATAACATCCGCATACCGGCTTTCCTTGATGGCCTCCTGTATGGGCGCGCCGCCATGGCGGTGCACACTGCAGGTAATGCCTTTAAGGTTACAGGTTTCCTTAAAATAACGGATATTCTCTTCGCAATAGCCTTTGCGTATTTCCCTGGCAACAGTATCTGCCACGCTCACGCTGAAAGCGGTTTCCTGTATGGTTTCCCAGGCACGCTGCTCCAGCTGGGGATTTTCCAGGAAAATGCCGGTTAACATGGCGCCGGTAATATTGCTTAAAGCGCATGCGAAGTCAAAGCATTGGCGGTTGAACTGCAGGGCGTCGGTTACGTATAGCATCTTTTGCATAAAATAACTTTTTAAGGTTAAGAAGGGATCACAGGGGCTAAATTAGATGCAATCCCGGCTGCAAAAAATGACAGCACGCAGGCCGCATGCTGATTATAATCACATGCGGTTGCGGCACACCACAGTCAGGCGCCGTACTGATGGCGGTCATTGTTGTGCGTGCGTTCCTGCGTTACTTTTGAAAAAAAGCAGTTATGGAAAAGATCATATTAGTAATATCCGGCGATAAACCCGCCCCTAATGTGCTTGACTTTGCCTGCCAGCTGGCTGGCATTACCCGGGCACGGCTTACCGGCTTTTTCTTCCAGTCGCAGCCCATACAAAACACACAGCTGTACGGCCTTCCTTTTGCAGATGCTTTTGCAAATACGGATCAGCCGGAGCAGGAGCTTTACCAACACAAGCTGGATGCGCTGCTGGAATCGTTCCGGCACACCTGCTCGGAGAAAGGCATTCCTGCATCTGTCCATCACACCGAAAGCGGCGTGCTGGAAGCGCTGGTAAACGAAAGCCGCTTTGCCGACCTTATTGTTGCCGATGCCGCCACTGCCGCGTTGGATGGGAATGATGTGCCCAGCTCTTTTATGAAACAGCTGCTGACCGAAGCTAAATGTCCCGTAATAGTGGCGCCGGCCGCCCCCATGCTTATTGAGGAAATTGTGTTCTGCTACGATGGCAGCCCTTCATCCATACTGGCTATGAAACAGTTTTCCTACCTGCTGCCGGAGCTGGAAGATAAAAAGGCATCGGCCGTACAGGTAAAAAAAGATGACGATATGCCTGACGAGGAAAGAAGGCATATTACCCACTGGCTCAGCAACCACTACATCTATTCCGGTTTTACGGTAATAAAGGGCAGCCATGCCGGCGATGAGCTGTTTACCTACCTGCTTAAAAAACCGAACGCTATTGTTGTAATGGGGGCTTATGGCAGAAACCTTTTATCCATGTTCCTGCGCCGCAGCCAGGCCGATCTGCTGATACAGTCGCTGGCTTACCCGGTATTTATTGCGCATGTTTAAACCCGCGCAGCGCTAGTCGGTTATTTTATGATCCTTGTTCACCGGCTGCCCGCTCCATATTTTTACGGAGGTCCAGGGTGCGGCCGGCGCGGTCCAGAAAACATTATCTGCCGGTAACCCCAGCGGCAAAAATGCCAGCGTGGCCATATACAGGCTGCCGGTAGAAGTATAGGTATCGGCCACTGTGGGCTGGTGCCCGTTAAACCCCAGCACCAGCCAGTTATTGCTGTCGAAGTTTTGATTGCCATCATACAGCTTGTGCAGCATGGCGGTAAGCGCGCAGCGAACCTGCGCAGGCGTTATGGTGTGCGGCAGCTGCTCCATCAGCGCTGTTTGCGCCAGCGCCTGGAAAGCGCCGCTGCGGTAGGGAATGGAGCGGCCGTAGGCCGGGAAAGTACCATCCGGCGCTATAATACGCTCCTGGTATTCCGAATACCGTGCCATGTGTTTTACTGCCTGCTCATATTTTTCATTCCCTGCTTTTTTATGGCGTACCAGTATTTTGAGCAGGTCAACCAGCATGGGGTGTATTACAAAGGAATTGTAATAGTCCATGCTAAAGTGCGGCCCGTCTGAATACCAGCCGTCGCCTACATACCATTCTCCTGTTTTATTTACGGCAAACTGTATACGGGCGGGGTCATAAGCTTCTCCAATATCCAGCAGAAAGGTTTCTGTAAGGCCGGCAAACAGCAGCCAGTTATTATAGCCTGCGGCGCGGTTGCGCAGGCATTTAAAGCTGTTAATGTAGTGCTGTTTGGTGCGCGCGTTCAGCGGTTCCCACAATGCTTTGGGCGCGCGTATAAAGGCATGCGCCAGGAAAGCGGCATCCACAATGGGCTGGCCTGCGGGCACGTTAAAGCCGATGAAATCCGGGCTGCTGCTGTCGGCAGCGTTGGTCAGCGCTTTTAGCGCGGCGGTGCGCATTTGTTTGCGTAACGCTCCTTCGGGGGTAGCATCGTCGGGCAGGGCCAGCCAGGGCGCAACGCCTGCGAGTGTTCTGCCCAATGCTTCCAGGTAGGTTACGGCTTTTACATTACCGTTGTAGCCCGGCGCTTTTTCCAGCGGCATATTCTTTTGCAGCGTATTATGCGCCAGGTTGTCTATTACCGGCCAGGCTATGTGCTGCAGCATATGCACCCAGGCGGCGCGGTCTTCGGCGCCGGTGGCGGTTTTTTGCTGCGCAGCAGCGGTAAAGGCGGTAAGATAAAAGGTAATAGCCAGCAGTAATGTGTTTCCTTTCATAACGGGTTGGGTTAGTATGGGGCTAAATATACAATAACAGATGGAGCTTTGCAGCATAATGCCAGGTACCGCTTTTAAAATGCGCCTGTACGTAAACAATAAACTTTTGTATCTTTAATAAGTATCTATCCTAATCCATTCCCTCAAATATGGACCAACATTTTACCTATCGCTCACCCGTTTCCTCCCGCGCCGCCGCAAATCATTCCGCATCTTCGGGTATTTCCAAACGCGCTCCTGTACCTGTCCAAATGTTGCCTGGTTCGGAGCCTGTTGTTCAGCGCAGGATAATGGTAGGCAAAGAGCAGCTTGACTATCCTGATGCAGAAACGGCCTTTCATGCGCTCAGGTCTACATTCAGCCAGGCTAACGGCCGCCGCTTGTATAATGTGCTGCTTCAGCTGAATGCAGACAATATGCAGTACCATAATTTCATTAGCCTGAAATCCGATGTAGAAAGACAAATATCCACTACAGGGCCTGCCCCTGCAATGGATATTGAGAACGTGATGGCGAAAGATAACCTGGCGGAATTTACAGCCGCGCAGGATAAGTTCCAGATAGGGCTAACCAGTATGGACGGTTTGCAGAGCGCGGGATTTGAATTTGAATTTGCCTCGTTCAAAAAAACGCCGGCAGCAGAATATACAAAGGAAGAGATCATTCCTTCCCACCAGCTGATGGGAAGCGCAATGAAGATGGGCGATTATTTTAACCTGGCCTGGCGGCTGGAGTCCGACTCGTACAATACGCTGGAACTGGTTACGCCGCCGTTCGTATTTCCTAAAACCAGCGAAGGAAGCGGTAAGCTGAGAAGCACGAAGGAGCTGATCAACCATACCCTGGCCGCCCTTGCAGACCAGCTTGGCACTACTGCTACCCTGCCCGAAACAGCCGGCAGGCTAACAGCCGCAGGCCTTGGAAATGGCTGGCAAATCCAGGGCGCCTATAAGAACTTTGGCGTGACTAAGAATGCAAAAAGCGGGGGTAAGGTATATGACCAGATGAATATTTCAATGTTCCCGGAGGAAATAGGCGCCATGCTGGAAGAACGGTTCAGTAAATTTGACATCCATTCAAGCGGCTCGTATGTAAATGGATTGCCTGAAAATACAGCACGGCGGATAAGAGAAGCATTTGGCCAGGTTGGCGGGAACATACCAACTGCAGTTACCAATGCAATAGCAGTGTTCTCAAGGTATGCATCCAATGCAGTGGCCATTCCCAGTATGCGCCATCGCCAGGACACCGGCCAGCGTAAAGATACAACCCCCACCGACGTAAAGGAAACCCTGGGTATATGGGTAAAAACGGATGCGCTAAACCTGATCAGGCCCATTTTATCAACGCCCACAGATATGGAGCTGTTTTGCCAAACCCTTGTTAAAGCAAGGGAAGGCATCCTGAATATCTTCAGAACAGAGGGAGCAAGAATGATTCGTGCAGAAGAGCCCCCGCCCGTTATGATGCCGCCCACAAGTTCCGGTGGAGGGCTTACATTACTGGATGCTATAAAGCAGGTGATGTCACAGCACCAGCTGCAAAAGGGAGATCCGCGGATCATGCCGCTGGCTAAAAAGCTGCAGGCGCAAAGCACAAATAATACGCAGCCACAAGCACCGCAACAGCCGTCAGAAGCGCCTGCTGTTACAAAAATGAAGGAATATGTTGAGCTAATGCTGGCTGAAACAGCTGCTTTTATCCAAAGAGCGCTGGAAGTGGGTACGCATGTAGAAAAAGCGCCTGGCTCCACCACCAGTGAATTCCTGGAAGAGCGGTACGGTACCGGCGAAGGTGTAAGAAAAGGAACTTATCTTAAAAACGTACCTACCACTGCCGGTGCAATGTATGTGACCGAGATACGCGACCAGCAATAAAAAACCAGGTTCCTTACACAATCATGTTATATAAATATTACTAATGTGTTGTACATTAGAGTACAACGATTAGGTATGATATACAAACATGACATTGAGAATCTGCAGTTCAACATACTGCGGATTGGTGACTATGAGCTATGTGTTTTTGCCCGTATGTTTGACCTGGGCATTGGTATCAGCACGGTACGCAGCCGCCTACAGAAATCATTTATTGCTACTTTCCCGGCAGAGAAGAACGACGAAGCCATTCATCACCTGTATTGCCTGCTGGCGGAGGTTTTACGGCAAAACCCCACCATTGCGCCGGAGGCATTGGTGCTGCCTGGCAAAAGCATTGCGCCGGAAGGGGTAAAAGTTTCACAGTACCTGCAGTCCCTGCTGGTAAGCCCCTGCGAAACACTGCCGAATATTCCCATGGCCACGCTGGACCAGATTGCCGCCATTATTCACGGCCACATACACCAAAGCAAGGCAGGGCCGCCGGTGAACAACTAAAAGGCGCTCACTCATGAGGCCGCCGGTAATACGTTTGTGGTAATGAAGCGGTTAGCCCGCATTCCTGTTTTAGCGTAACTTTTCTATTTCCTTTTCCAGGTGTTGTTTTCCGGCGCCGGATTTTGTTAAGCTAACAGCCTGCCTGTAATGGCGGATTGCCTTATCATTATCCGACCCGGCATACAGGTAGCCCAGTAAAGCGTGATACTGGTTGTTACTATGCAGGTTTAATTTCAGGGCTTCGGGTATGGCTTTATCGTTTCCATAAACTTTTGCAAAGGCGAACGTTCTGTTCAATGCGGTTATTGGCGAATACTCAATAAGCACCAGGTGATTATACAACTGTAAAATGTGCTGCCATTTATTTTCAGCCGTGGTGGTATGCCAGTAAGCAATAGCTGCCTCCAGGTGATATTTTGATACTTCCTTACTTTCAAAAGCATTTACCAGGTAGTAATTGCCTTTTTCTATCAGTGCCTGGTCCCACAGGCTTTTGTCCTGCTGCTCAAGCAACACGGCTTCTCCTTTATCGTTTGTTCTTGCATCTATCCTGGAGCTTTGAAAGCACATGAGCGCCAGCAGCGCATTTACCCCGGCGGTGTTGGTCAGCGGATCTCCTGTTAATACCAATGCCAGCCTGATGGCTTCCGAGCAAAGGTCTTTCCTGATAAGCTGATCATTTGTTTTGGAAAAGTACCCTTCATTAAACAGCAGATACACTGTTTTTAAAACCGTATGCAGCCGCGATTGTATGGCTGTTTCGCTAAGACGTTTAATTTGAAAATTATCTTCACGAAGATTAGCCCTGGCCCTTTGCAGGCGTTTTTTTATGGTTTCGGTTTGGGTTAAAAAAGCATTGGCGATTTCCTCCACGCTAAAGCCGCAAAGGATCTGCAGCGCCAGGCAAACCTGCGCCCCGGCCGAATTAGCGGGGTTGCAAACCGCAAAAATCATTGCCAGCTGGCTATCGGCAATATCCTGGCTGCTAAACTCAAAATCAGGTGGGGCTTCAATTTCATCCGGTTTAACGGTCCGTTTCACCTGTGTTTCAAAAACGGAAACATGCCTGAAGTAATCCCTGGCCTTATTTTTTGCAACGGCATAAAGCCATGCAACGGGGTTTTCAGGAAGCCCTTTCACGGCCCAGTTTTCGGATGCTTTTAAAAAGGTTTCGCTGGCAATGTCTTCCGCAATGGCTATATGCTGCAAATCGAACACTTTGCACAGTACGGCTACAATTTTACTGTACTCTGTTCTGAATAAATGCGGAATAATATCGTTCTGCTGCATGGTTGAAAAAGGAAAAGCCCCTGTAAAATATACAAAGGCTTTTAATAAGCATTACAATGGGTTAATTTCCCTCACCTCCACGCTACCGCCGAAAGAAAGCACCGGGCAGTCCTGGGCCAGCGCAGTGGCTTCTTCCAGTGAGGCTGCTTTTACAAGGGTGTAGCCCATAACGGATTCCTTGATCTCTGTATAAGGGCCGTCTGAAATTACGCTGTCGCTTTTTAATACCTTACCCGAAGGCTGTAAGCGGTTTCCCCGGTCTAATAACTTGTTTTGGGCCGCAATACCGGCTACCCAATTCATCCATTTTTGCGTATTTGCCTGCATTTGTTCAGGCGACGCTTTGGGCAGTGACTGGTAGTCGGCCCGGAATACGAATAAGAACTCTTTCATCTTTTTAAAATTTTTGATTCACCCTCATAACGGTTGAACTATCAGGAGGGGGACAAAATTTATTTTTTTCTGCTCACCATCCTCCCTGGGCGCCACCGCCTCCGCCGGTGCCGCCGCCGAAGCCAAAGCCCTGCCCAGGCGCCGGCTCACCGGAATAGGTTTCCGCTATTGCCAGGGACTCGCCCTGCGCTTTTCCGGGCAGATGGCGCTTGCCGGTATCGCTGCCGGTAAAGCCATGCCTGGGTGTGCGCAGGTAACGGATAAGCACATATGCAACCGCAATCATTGCCAGGCCGCCAGCGGTCATTTCCAGCTCAATGGGCGCAAGGTGGTGATAGTACTTTATAGTGAATACCATGGCGGCTATAAGCAGCAGCCCGGTGCGCAGCAGTATTACATTTTTCTTCCACACTCCGGCTGCAATGTAAGCCAATGGTATCAGCACGGTGCACAGCCAGAACAGCCATGCGCCGGGAATGCTTTGCCCGGGCTGCAGATCAAGGTTAAAGCATGCGTTGCCGGCTTCCCGTACTACAAAATAGTTAACACACAGGCAGCCGGTAACCAGGGTGGTAACCTCCGCGGCAGCACCACAGGCGCGGTAATGCCGCAGCTTTGTTTGCCCCTTTGTTTTACTTACCAGGGCATACAGGATATATGAAGCTGCTGTTAGCAGCAACGGCGTTGCAACACGGCCGGCGCTGCCCAGGTGAATACTGGTGTAAAACAGGCATGCCAGCAGGGAAAGCGCCGCAGCTACGGTCATTAACCAGCTGGCAAAGCGCAGGGCGGCAAAGGCTGTTACGGCAAAAATAAGCAGGCAGTGTGCTGCATAAGGGCCATTGCCTGGCAGCAGGGCAATAATGCCGGTGAGCAGCAGCGCTGCGCCGGCCACCAGCAGGGCGTCGTCCACACCTGAGTGGTAATGCTTCCGGTCCCGCACTATCAGCTCCAGGACGCCGCAGGCAACAAGCCCTGAAAAAATGAGCATAGCCTGCCATGACCTGCCGGATATTTCCCCGAACATTACTATCAATAGCAACAGGGAAAACAGCACCACTGTTAATGTTAGCAGGAATAATCCAATGCGTATGTAAATGTTAGGGGTATAGAACGGTACAGGGCAGGCCTGGTTTATACGATCCCGCTCCTCCCGGCTAATGCAATGCTGCTCAAAGGCAGCAGCCGCCTCCTGCTGCGTGGTGCGGTTATCGAGCCATTCCTTATTATATGCCAGCATGCTGTTTGATCTTTTTGTTAAGATGAATAAGGAGCAGTATGAGTCCTATAGCAGAACCAATGAAATAGATCAGCCCCAGGTAAAGCGCACCCATGCCTGAATTATCCATCTTCATTAATAAATGCAGCACTACATCGGAAACGCCAATATAGCCGTACAACGTAAGTATCAGCATAAAGTAAAAGGAACGCTGCCGCAACGCATACCAGTAAAAAAACGCTGCCAGCGCCGCAAGCAGCAGGAACCACCCGTAATACACCCGCTCAAAATGGAACATGGCGGCCAGCGTGGCTATAAACAGCACATGCGCCCCGATATTTACATACGTAAAGCGGAAATGTTTTTTAATATACTTATAGTAAGTAATCTCGCCGGCGGCTACCAGCAGCACGCCCAGCGCAAGGCCGGTGTAAATAAGGGTGCTGCTGTTAAAATCATTGTCGCGCAGTATGTGTAAAGGTGTTACTACAATGCCCATCCATGCGGCCAGGTTGGTAATGGCCAGGCTCAATACGCCCAGGTGGTCAAAATAGTAAGCGCTGAAGAACAGTACTACCAGGGGAATAAATCCAGCCAGCCGCAGGTGGTTGCCGAAAACAGCATACTGGTATTGCAGGTACGCGATGAATGAAACAAAGGTAAGGCAGGCCAGCAGCAGCAGGTAATCGGAAAGCGCGGCCGGCGCAGCCACCCTGTTAAAGGAAAACGGCGGCGTTTTTTTGTAGCAGTAGTAAAAGCAGCCGGCGCTTACGGCAGCAATAAACAGCAGTACAACCTGGTGCCCGATAGTATCTATATGTTTGTAAACCAGTATGCCCAGTCCTGTACTTAACAAAAGCACGCCAAGGTAAAGCGTGATCCTCAGCTCGGCGTGCAGGGAAAACAGCTTTCCCGCAGCAGCGGCTTTTACTTTCCGCAGGCTGTCTTCGCTGATAAGTCCGGCTGTGTACAGGCGCTCAAATAAGTTGGAATGCATTGTGCATAAAAATAATATGTTTCAATGTATAAAAAATGCTTCATCTGCAACTAATATGGTATTTATTTTATTTTTCTTATCCCTACTTTTGAAACCGACCATAGAGCCCTCATTTTTATTACTATCCTATGCCGATGCCCAGCGTACTGAGTCAAACCTGGTCATGGAGCACTTGTGAATCGCAACTGAGGTATAACCAAAAACCGGGAGTATTATGGGCGCTGTTGTTTTTGATGCCAGCCTTGCTGCAGGCGTCCCGGGCACAGGCTGTAATACTTCCGGCAGGTACGATCACCAGCTCCAGCCTTTTTGAAGACAGTACAAACATACCGAAACTTACACTTACACACAGGGACATATCCTGCAATGGCCACATGGACGGCAGTATTACCGCAATAGCTTCCCGCGGTAAAGGCGCTTACCGGTATAGCCGCGACGGGCATACCTGGCAGTCCGGTCCTGATTTTACACAACTACGTGCAGGCACATACACCATTTATGTGCAGGACAGCCTTCAGCACCTGGGCAAAGCCACCGTGCAGCTGCGCGAGCCTGCCGCCCTCACCATCAGCGGGCAGCATGCCGCTGCCTCCTGCAATGGTAATGCGCAAATATCGGTGCAGGCAACGGGTGGTACACCGCCATATGTATATAGCCGCGACAACGGCCGTACCTGGCAGCAAGCCAATTCCTTCACGCAGCTATTGCCCGGCGATTACAGCATACTGGTAAAGGATCAGCATGGGTGCACAACGGGCACTAGGATGCACCTGGCCGCTCCCGATCCTTTGGAAATAGCAACAGTTATCAGAAATGCCACCTGTTATGAAAGCAGCAACGGCAGCATTTCCATAAAGGCCGGTGGCGGCGGGCTGCCTTACCAGTACAGCATAAATGGCCTCACTTGGCAGGATGACGCTGTATTTACCCACCTGCCGCGGGGGATATATACTGTTTTTGTAAAAGACCATAATGGCTGTATTCTTGAAAAGAAAGCGGAAATAACTGCGCCGCCGCCGCTTACCATGCAAACGCAAAACCAGGACGCCAGCTGTTACGGGTATACGAATGCCGCCATTACCATACAGGCTGCAGGAGGCACACAGCCCTACCGCTATAGTAATAACGGCGGGCTTAGCTGGCAGGGCACACCGGATTTCCAGGGCATTTCCGCAGGCGCATACAAAGTAGCGGTAGCAGACCGCAAAGGCTGCCGTATATACGATACCGTAACCCTGCACGCGCCTGCCTATTTTCACATTATCAGCGCTACCGGCGTTTTTAACGGCGGCCCGGAATGTGGCATTGCAGTAATAGCGGAAGGCGGTACGCCGGACTATAAGTATCGTATTAATACCAGGCAGCAATGGCAAAGCACGCCTGTTTTTGACAGCCTGGTTCCCGATACCTATTCGTTATACGCCCAGGATGAACATGGATGCAGCAGCGGCCTGCGGTTAACGGTAGCTACTTCCGACGTAGTGCAGCTGTCTGTTACCAGCTGGGGCGCTTCCTGCTACCAGGGCACTAACGGGCGTATTATCATTAAACCGGAAGGCGGTACAGGCCCTTACCGTTACAGTGCAGACAGCGGCGTTACCTGGCAAAGCGCGAACGGTTTTTACAGGCCGGCCGGCACGTACCAAATACTGGTAGAAGACAGGTACGGCCACCGGGCACACAGCCAGGTAGCGGTAGGCGAGCCTCCCCTGCTTACGGCCAACGCACAGGTAAGCCATGTAACCTGTTATAATGCCAATAACGGCAACATTATTCCCCTGCCTGCAGGCGGCAGCCCGGCTTATAAATACAGCCTTGACAACGGCGCTACCTGGCAGGCAAAGCCTGCGTTCACAGGGCTGCCCGGGGGGCATTATACGCTCCTGGTGCAGGATAAAGGCAACTGTAAAGCCAGTACAACCATAGACCTGCATGAACCAACGGCCCTGCACATTACAGCAAAAGCAAGCCATGTAAGCTGCTATGGCGGCAACGACGGCAGCATTAACATCACTACGGAAGGCGGCACCCCGCCTTACCGGTACAGTAATGACCGTGGCCTTACCTGGCAGGATGCATCGTCTTATACACAGCTGAAGCATGGCAGCTACGGCATCTACGTAAGGGATGATAACGGGTGTATGGACAGCGCCGATATAACCATACAGGAACCCGCCGCGCTGGCCTTACGGCCGGCCGTACAGCACATCGGCTGTTACGGCGCAGGCAATGGCAAAATAACACTGGCTGCCAGCGGCGGCACTTTACCTTACCTGTACAGCATGGATAACGGCAGCTTTCGTACAACGCCTGTATTTGACACCCTTGCCCCCGGCATGTATATGGTAGCCGTACAGGATGCCAACGGGTGTATATCATCCGGCCCCGCCACTATTACGCAGCCCCATCCCCTGGCGCTGAAATTTGTTTCAGCTGCAAACGGCTGTTCCTATATAGGCGGACAGCTATCTGTAAAAGCCAGCGGAGGCACCCTGCCCTATACGTACACGTTAAATAATACAGCGCTCAGCAACGCCAGCGGCGAGTTTTCGGGGCTTACCGCGGGCAGCTTCACCGCATTGGTAACGGATGTGAACGGCTGTGCCGATACCATAGCGCCTGTAAACATTCATGTATCGCCTGAGCTGACGATGGTGCTGGATGATAAGCAGGATATGCAATGCGACGGCATTCACCCGGGCGCCGTACGTTTTCATGCAGCAGGCGGCACACTCCCCTACCGGTATAGCCTGAATGAAAAACCGGTGCCGGATGGCAACATCCGCACACTGGACAAAGGCGAGTATAACGCTATTGTGCAGGACCAGTATGGCTGCGTGGCAGCACAGGCGTTTACAATTAAGCTGCTGGATGAAGATTGCGAACTAACCATGCCTACCGGCTTCTCTCCTAACGGCGACGGCCAGAACGATATTTTCCGCCCCGCGTTATACGGCAATATCCGCAATTACCAGCTGCAGGTATTTAATGTATGGGGAAACCTGGTATTTGCGCAAAACGATCC
>NZ_DASTRI010000272.1:0-14097 GCF_035761305.1 Chitinophaga sp.
GACTACAGGCATAAAAAAATCCGTTTAATATAAATTTTTATCCTTTAAATGCAACAGCTATAAACAGGCAAACCTCAAATTTGCACAAAAATATTCCGAATCTTTAAAAGATAATATCCATGATTGGAATATTCAGGACCAATATAGCAACCCAACATGATAAGAAAAGAGTGATTGGTGCTATAGAAGCCAATTTTAGCGTGCTGGCCTGCAGTGTTGATATTGACGACTGCGACCGGGTGCTGCGCATTGTGAGCCAGCAGGTTGGTGAAGACGCCATTATAGCTTTTGTTAAAAGGCTGGGCTATCACTGCGATCCGCTGGACTAACGCTGCTACACTAAAACGTAAAACATGCCAAACGTCATCTGCCTGTGGTGACGTTTTTTAAATTTTAATACCGGCTGAATGTTGTTACAACATTAATCATGCATGTGCCGGCATCTCCCCATTCGTAATTCGTAATTGAACAATTCGTAATTAATTTTTCCCGGCTGTTAGGGGTACCATTCTTCCTCCCCGTCATATATGCGAAACAAGAAATTAATACAGGGTTGTAAAATAAAAACCCTTGTAACATCGTCTTACAATGCACATATATAATATACATAAATCTTATATGAGAAAACACCTGATTCTGCTATTGTCGCTCGGATGCTTTTTATTGCAAGGGCTGACACTGCATGCACAACAACGTTTTACTGTTAGTGGTTATGTAAAAGATCAACAGAACGGCGAAAGCCTCATTGGTATTTCCGTATCGAAAGCAGGCACCAGCCTGGGCACGGTTACCAATGAATACGGGTTCTTTTCCCTTACCCTGCCCGCCGGCGACCATGAGCTGCAATTTTCCTACATTGGCTATGCCACCATTAAACAAACCATTCACCTCACCCGCAACCAGCAGCTGAACATTAAGCTGGAAAAGTCCAGCAGCCAGCTAAGCGAAGTGGTAGTGAGCGGTAAACAGGAAAAAGCAGTTAACACGCTGAACACCAGCATTAACCGCCTGGATATTGCGCAAATGAAAAAAATGCCCACCTTCCTGGGTGAGGTAGATGTGCTGCGCTCTATACAAACCCTGCCCGGCGTAACCACCGTGGGCGAAGGCGCTAACGGCTTTAACGTAAGAGGCGGCGCTACCGACGAGAACCTGATTTTGCTCGACGAAGCGCCCTTATACAACTCCACACACATGCTGGGCTTTTTCTCCGTGTTTAACCCGGACGCTGTTAAAAGCCTGAACCTTATAAAAGGAGGTTTCCCTGCAGAATATGGCGGCCGCACCTCCTCTGTACTGGATATTCGTATGAAGGATGGCGATAACCAGCGCCTGGGCCTTACAGGCGGTATAGGCAACATTTTCAGCCGCCTGGCCGTGGAAGGACCTATTAAAAAAGACGAATCCTCCTTTATTGTAGCAGCCCGCCGCTCTTATGTAGATGTGCTGTTCAAACCCTTCCTCAAAGGAGATATGGCAGATACCAAGCTGTATTTTTACGATGTTACTGCCAAAGGCAACTTTAAGCTGAATAAGAACAACACGCTGTTTGTAAGCGGCTACCTGGGCCGTGATGTATTTGGTTTCGGGAACGATGTAAATATGAACTGGGGCAACACCACCGGCACCATCCGCTGGAACCACGTGTTCAATAACCGCCTGTTCCTGAACATGACCACCTTTTACAGCAAGTACGATTACAGCCTGAAGTTCAGCAATGAAGATGATAAGCAGCCCAATGAGCCCGACCAAAGCTCTCAGTGGACTTCCAACATTATTAACTATGGCTTAAAACCCTCTTTCACTTATTACCTCAATACCAGCAACAGTTTTCATTTTGGGGTACAGGCCATCTATTATACTTTTAAACCCGGTAAAGGCACCGGCAGCCAGGAGAATGCCAATAGCGAAGTGGTGCTGAACGACCAGCACGCCCTGGAATCTGCCGTGTACCTGGACCATGAATTTAAGCCCAGCAAAAAGTTCGGCGTTCAGTACGGCCTTCGCTTCTCTGCTTACCAGTACCTGGGTAAAGGCACCGCTTATTACTACAATGATACTACATGGGGCACACGCAGAAGGTTAATCGGCTCCAGGGAGTATGGCAATAACGAGCTTATAAAAGGTTATTATTACCTGGAGCCCAGGATAAGCGCCAAGTACAGCATTACCGACAACCATGCTGTAAAGGTAGCCTACGCCCGCACTACGCAGTTTATGCACCAGCTGTCTAATACCGCCTCACCTACCCCGCTGGATATATGGATCCCCAGCACCAATAACATTGAACCGCAGGTGGCCGACCAGTATACATTAGGCTATTTTTACGATGCCCCCTCCGGCTTGCTGGAGCTGAGCGCAGAGCTGTTTTACAAGAAAATGGCTCACCAGGTGGATTACATTGACAACGCCAACCTGCAGCTGAACCAGTATATTGAAGCAGACCTGCTGCCCTCCAAAGGCCGCGCTTACGGGGTAGAGCTGATGGCTAAAAAAGAGGTGGGCGCCACTACCGGCTGGGTAAGCTATACTTTATCACGCACGGAGCGTAAAACACCTGGCATTAGCGGCGAAGAATGGTTCCTGAACCGTTATGACCGTACCCATAACTTAAACGTGGTTGTGTCCCACGACTTCTCCAAACGCAGCTCTCTTTCCGCCAATTTCGTATATGCATCCGGCACGCCCGGTACGTTTGCAGACAGCCGCCTGGAATACCAGGACTGGGATATTCCCTACAACAGTACGGATAAACGTAACAACTACCGCCTGCCCGCCTTTCATCGCCTCGACCTTTCGTTTACCCGTAAAGGTAAGCCGCATAAACGCTGGCAGGGCGAGTGGGTGTTTTCACTGTATAACGTATATGCTCGCAGGAACGCCTATACGATTTACTTCCAGCAGAATGACGATGATCCTTCTAAAAAAGAAGCCAAACGCCTGTCTATCATAGGCTCTATTCTGCCGGGTATTACGTACAATTTCAAATTTTAAAAGATGATGCAGCAACGTTCCATGCAGCCGATAACAAATACAAAAAAATTACGCATGAAAAATATTCGCCTCGGTTTATTAATAGCAATGGTGGCTGGTTTTACCGCCTGTGAAGATACCATTGACCTGCAAGTGCCCAATGGCACCACCTACCCGGTGCTGGATGCCTGGATCACCACGGAAGCAGGCCCGCAAACCATACGGCTTACCCAGTCCGTTACCTCTTATACCAACAGCACACCGGCGCCGGTACTTTCCGATGCCACTATCACCCTGGAGGATCTTACCGACGCTAAAACATACAACTTTGCTTTCAGCAACGGCGCTTATTCATATGATCCGGGTGGCGACCAAAGCATTGGTAAAGTAGGCCACGTATATAAGCTAACCGTGCAATATAAAGGCGAAACCTTTGAAGCAACAGATACCATTAAACGCGTACCGTCTATTGACTCTATTACTTACGAGTTTAAAAAGTCAGATGAATCGGCCAGCGGCAAAGAAGGATATTATGCCTACATGAACGCCAAGGACCTGGAAGGTGGTAACGACTATTACTGGATCCGCTCTTACCGCAACGACCGCCAGCACCGCAACACGGATATATACGCCATTAACGGCGCCTTTAATGATGATGTGGCAGACGGGTGGGTGTTTATACAGCCCATAAAAGAAGGTATCACAGATTACGATAAGCCTTACCAGAAAGGGGAAAAAGTGATCGCGCGCATTGCCTCCCTCTCCCACCCCAGCTACTACTTTATACAACAGGTAATTGACCAGCTTAACAGTGGCGGGCTGTTTGCTAAAGTGCTGGAAAATGTAAAGCCCAACATGGTGAACGTAACCACTAACGGAAAGGTGAAAATGTTAGGCTGGTTTGGCGCTTCAGCGGTAAGCTTTAAAGAAAAAGTTATTGAGTAATCAATAGTGAAGAATGAATAATTAATAACGGCGTAACAGACAGGCTTTACGGAAACTAACACTATCAACCATATACGGCAGGCGCTATTCATTATTAATTATTCATTCTTCATTATCTCCTCCTACCCATAAAATTTAAAATCCAAGACAAGATGAAAAAAATAGTACTGGCGCTGCTGGTGCTGATTACAGCACAGCAGGCATGGGCGCAGCATGCCCACATCGAATCAATTTTCGGTAACAAAAGCGAAGAAAAGAAAAAAATAACGGTAGGCGGCTATGGCACTGCCATTGGTAAGCTAACCCCTGTTAATGGCAAACTGGGCGTGCTTACCGGCCTGCAGGGCGGCGTGTTGCTAAACCATAAGCTGATGCTGGGCGCCGGTGGTTATGGCCTTACCAATAGCATTAAAGCACCCAAGCTGAATGTACCTGATGAGCAGAACCAGTACATTCAAATGTGGTACACCGGTCTGATGGCAGAGTACATCTTTAACTCCGATAAGCTGATACATTGGTCAGCCGGCGCCTTGCTGGGCGGCGGTGGTGTTGGCCGGGATGAAAGGCATCATGGATGGCACGATGATGATGATGACCATCATGGCTGGTACGGCAGCAGCGGCTTTTTCGTAGCCGAACCTTTTGTAGGCGTGGAAGTAAACATTACCTCTTACCTGCGCCTGAATGTAGGTGGCAGCTACCGGTTTATACACGGTTCCAATACGCCGGGCTTAACGGATAGTGACCTGAGCGGCGGCGCCTTTCATGTAGGTATTAAAGCCGGGAAATTCTAGGCAGTAACGAATGTATCATCCAAAATACAAACTGCCTGATGAAATGTAGGCTACACTAAACACGAAATACAGCTGCAGTATGCTTAACGCCAGCAACGGCCATCCGCCGCCTGCATTATGCGTTAGGCATGCTGCTTTTAAAGCCCCCGCTTTCCCTGCCACTAATCACCGGCGCGCAGTATTCAACTTTTTACACACCGCATACCTCCGCCTGCTTTTACATTTTACATTTGGCATTTAGCATTTGATATTTCCGTAAATTAGTACATGTCCCCTAACCTTATACATTACGCCATTCCGGGTTTTGTGCTGCTGATACTGGCAGAGGTGATTTTTGCGGCCGTTGAGAAAAAGGACTTGTATGAAACCAAAGATGCGGCCAGCAGCATTGCCATGGGACTAGGCAATGTTTTCCTGGGATTGTTTACCAAAGCCATTATTTTCAGCATATATACCTTTGTATATCAATACCGTTTGTTTACCCTGGGTTTTGTATGGTGGGCCTGGCTGTTATGCTTTTTTGCAGATGATTTCAGCTATTACTGGTTTCACCGCGTAAGCCACTCGGTGCGTTTCTTCTGGGCTTCGCACGTTATTCATCACTCATCCCGGAAATATAACCTGGCCACGGCCCTGCGCCAAACCTGGACCGGCAATTTCACCGGCACCTTCCTGTTCTGGATATGGATGCCCTTCCTGGGCTTTCATCCGGCCATGGTAATGACCATGCAGGCCATCAGTCTTATTTACCAGTTCTGGATACATACGGAGGCCATTCATAAGCTGCCCCGCCCTGTAGAATGGTTTTTTAACACGCCCTCCCATCACCGGGTACACCATGCATCTGACATTAAATACCTGGACCGCAACCATGCCGGCGTACTGATTATCTGGGACCGCCTGTTCGGCACTTTCACCCCCGAAACAGAACGGCCTGTTTACGGCCTCACTAAAAATATATATACCTATAATCCCCTGCGCATTGCCACCCATGAGTGGGTTGACATCTGGAAAGACCTGCGCAGCAGCCGTTCCCTAAAAGAGGCCTGGCACTACTTATTTGATGCCCCTGGCTGGAGCCACGACGGCAGCCGTAAAACCACCCGGCAGCTGCGCCGGGAACAGGCCGGGTAATTACCGTAAAACTTTATGCCACCAGCTCCATACCGCTGCGCTCACCCAAACACGCGCCTGCTTTTTCTCGGTTCGCATTCCCGCCGTGGATATGTTTTCTATAAGCAGGGGCACCTGGCGCAGGTTAAATCCCCCTACTATACCATACTTTCATTGCGCGGGCCCATGGCCGAAAGGTTTACACCGGCAGCTTCACCTGCTAGTGGAACGTACAACCACTTATCCTGTAAAATTTCCTGGGCAGCCCTTTTTTTTGCCAATAACCCCATCTTTTCACGATTTCATTTTGCATTTACGAAAACTGTCGTACATTTGTTTACGAAGATATTCGTATATTCATTGAACGTTTAGTTTTACATTGATTATGAGCGCAGGTAAACATATAAAGCCTACAGAAAGCGAGCTGGAAATTTTGCGGGTATTATGGGAAAAAGGCCCCAGCACCGTGCGGGAAGTACATGAGATATTGGAAAAAAGCAAGGATGCCGGCTATACTACAACCCTGAAGCTGATGCAGATCATGCATGAAAAAGGTTTGCTGCAAAGAGATACCAGCAGCAAAACACATATTTATGCTGCTGCCATATCGCAGGAAAATACCCAACGCCAGCTACTGGATAAAATGATAGATACTGTTTTCAATGGCTCCGCCTCTCAGCTGGTGCTGCAGGCCCTGGGTAACCACAAATCTTCCAGGGAAGAGCTGGAAAAGATTAAACAGTACCTGGATGAAATTGAAAAGCAACAACAACAATAACTGTTTGCCTTTGCAATAAAATCTTATTAATCATGGCTGCTATGTTCCACCCCTACACTACCGATCTGGTAACAGCCCTTGGCTGGGCCATTTTGCACTCTATCTGGCAGGCGCTGCTTGTTTTTGCCTGTTTGCGCATTGTGCTAAAACTATGGCCCGCTGCCACCGCCAGCGCTAAATATAACCTCTCCTTTGTTTCGCTCGCAGGTATATTCGGTTGGTTCGTGGTTACGCTGTACCAGCAGCTGGATGCGGTTACGCAGCTGCATGCCCTGGCCGCAGCTTCTGCTGCTGCCGGCACGGCCCCTGTATTGCTGCATATGCCTGCAGTATATCAGAACCAGCAGGAGCTGACCTGGGCTTTTCCCAACCTGGAGTTCTGCTTTCCGGTACTGGTGGCCCTGTACATGGCCGGTGTAGGAGTAATGTGCATTAAGCTGTTTGCCGACCTGGCGCAGCTGCAGCAGATCCGCAAGCAGCAGGTGCTGCCGGCCGATACTGCCTGGGAGCAATACCTGCATAAGTTAAGCAGGCAGTTACAAATACCCCGCAAGGTAAAGCTGCTGGTGTCGCACCACATACAGGTGCCTGTTATGATGGGTTTTCTGAAACCGGTGATACTGGTACCCCTGGCCATGTTCAACAACCTGGGCGCCGAACAGCTCGAAGCCATTCTGCTGCATGAGCTGGCGCACGTAAAACGCAATGATTATATACTGAATATCTTCCAATCCATTGTAGAAACAACCCTTTTCTTTAATCCTTTTGTATGGTGGATCTCTAAATACATCCGCCTGGAAAGGGAACATTGCTGCGACGATATGGTAGTTGCCCATACCGTACAGCCCCTGCACTATGCCAAAGCCCTGGTAGCGTTGGAAGAATACCGGTTTACCTCCAATCCCATGGCCATGGCCGCTGCAGATAACAAACAACATTTGTTCTCACGCATTAAACGCATTATGGAAATGAAAACTTCCCATCTCAATTATAGTCAGAAATTCATGGCCGTATTAATTATTGCTGTTGGCTTAACCGCCATTGCCTGGATAACGCCCGCTGCCAAACAGGATAATAAAGCCGCTGCCGAAGAAAGTACCCCGGCAATAGCCGCCAGCCATGCTGCTGTAAACAGCCGTGCTGACAATGATACGGTACCTGCCCAAACCAGCATAGCGCCTGCAGCACCCGTTAGTGTAGATGCGGCTGATACCACCGGCCAAAATGATGCTCAATACAAAGATGATAATGCCAGTTCCGAAGACGCGGTAAACAGCCACAATATGCAGCAGCAGATGAAAATGGCCCAGGATGCCGTGCAGCAGGCAATGAAAAATATTGACTGGAACAAGATCAATGAGCAAACCCAGAAAGCAATGCAATCCATTGACTGGAATAAGATCAACCAGGAAGTAAATGAGTCAATAAAAAACATTGATTGGAAAAAGATCAATGACGAAGTGAATGAATCAATGAAGAACATTGACTGGAAAAAGATCAATGAAGAGATCAATGCTTCCATTAAGGAAGGCCAGCAGTCCATTGACCCGGAAGTCATAAACCAAAGCGTTCAACTGGGCCTGAAAAGCGCCAAAGACGCCTTAGCAGCCATTAATGTGGAGGCCATTATAAAAAGCAGCATGCAACAGGCCCAGCGCCATACCCTCACCCAGGAAGAAAGGGAAGCCATCCGCAAACAAATAACAGCAGCCCGCCAGGAGGCACGCAAAGCGCAGCAGGAGGCCCTCAGGGAAGCGCGTAAGGCCCGTGAAGAAGCCAGGAAGCAAATGGAAGCTGCTATGGCCGATGCACGTACCAATACAGCCGCTGCACGCCAAAATGCAGAAGAAGCCCGCCTTCATGCGGCAGAAGCCCGGCGCCAGGCAGAAAAAGCAAAACGCCAGGCAGCAGCCACCCGGGCCCGCTACAATGAGCTAATAAGGAAAATGGCGGCAGACAACCTGGTAGATACCGACAAAGCCTATTCCATTGAAAAAAGGAACGATGAGCTGTATATAAACGGCACCCGCCAGCCCGCCGCCGTTATGGACAAGTACCGTTCTTACCTGGGCGATGCAAAGAACATCAATATTAAGGGCGAGAAAGATAACATGTCTATTAATATACAGGATTGATATTCAAAGCCAACAGCGGCAGTGTGCGGCTGTTGGCCGGCCGGTTACCTGCCTGGTATATTAACCCGGGCTGGCCCATTATCCACACCACCACCATTAAATTCATACGGGAGGTTGCAGCATCCGCCAGTTGCAAACATGCCTGTTCTTAACGCTACTGCCGTTCATACAGCAGTGGCGTTTATTTTTGCCAGTTAGCCTATCTTTAGGATTATAAAATACTTTTTTCCTCATGCGTGTACCCGTGATACTATTCGCCGTACTTTTTACCGTACAGGCAACTGCCCAAACCAATGAAATCACTGTTCAGAAAAAGAACGCCGCCACCACCGTAAAAAACCAGGCGCAAACAGGCACCTGCTGGTGTTTTTCCACTACTTCCCTGGTAGAATCTGAGTGCCTGCGCAAAGGCCAGCCCAGCCTGGATCTCTCGGAAATGTTCACCGTGCGTAACATGTACCTGGAAAAAGCGCAAAACTACATTCGCCGCCAGGGCGCTGCGCGCTTTGACGAAGGTGGTTTGGGACATGATGTGATACACGCCATGGCTGTTTATGGTGCTATGCCCGAAAGCGCTTACAGCGGGCTAATTAATGGTCAAACGCAACATAACCATAGCCAGCTGGTAAGTGACCTGCGCTCCTACCTCGATAGCCTGCTTAAAGCAAAACGCCCTATTCCCGATAACTGGCAGCAGCGCTTTACCGCCATCCTTGACCAATACCTGGGCAAGCCGCCGGCTACCTTTGAGTATAAAGGGCATACTTATACGCCTCTCACCTTTGCGAAGGAAGTGGTAAAGTTTGACCCGGCAGATTATGCTTTTTTTACTTCCTTCACCCATCATCCTTTTTATCAGTCTTTTATCGTAGAAGTGCCGGATAACTTCTCCAATGGCGCCTATTACAATGTGCCGCTGAAAGAGCTGGTAAGCCTTACCAAAACCGCTGTAGAAAACGGGTATACGGTAATGTGGGATGCCGATGTAAGCAACCGCGGCTGGATGCCTGGCAAAGGCTATGCCCTGGCGCCTGCCAACGGCGCCCCTGTTCAGGGAAGCGAAATAAACCCTGATCTCAATGAACAGCCTGACTCCCAGGAGTACCGTCAACGCCTGTATGAGGAGCTGGTTACTCAGGACGATCACCTGATGCACATTATCGGCCTGGGTAAAAGCCCCAAAGGCAAAGACTTCTTTATTGTAAAAAACTCCTGGGGCACAAACGGGCCTTTAAGCGGCTATGTAAATGTGTCTGAGCCTTATTTTGCGCTTAACACCATTACGGTTATTATGCCTAAGGCAGCGCTGAACAAGGCCGTCAAAGAAAAGTTGGCAATGGCTATGAAGAATTAATGGGTCAACTATAATTTTAATCAGGCGTATATACAGCTATGCAAATGTAGCATAGGCCATCCGGCACATTTACAGGTTACTATGCATTCGCCCTGCTCTTCCCAGCTGCACATTTGCATAGCTGCATATTCGCCTAACGTACTATTTCAAATTCTGTAAAATGCTGTAAAGGCGCTGCCGTCAGCTGCAGGTTGCTAACAATCGCATGGGGCGGCCCCTGGCGGCACCAGGCAATAAATTTTTCCATGGCAGGCTCCTCTCCCTCTGCTGCGATCCATACACTGCCATCCGGCAAATTTTTCACCTGCCCCGTAACCCTCAGCTGCTCTGCAGCCTGCTTGGTACTGGCCCGGAAATAAACGCCCTGTACCTTTCCTTTTACAATAATCTGCCTGTGTATCTTAGCCATGGATGATGTTTAAGATTAACCATCAACATAAATACCAAAACTACGAAGAATATACCTCCTTTAGCCATATGCCTGCCGGTCAAACCAGGTAACCCATTACCGTTTCCTGTATGCATTACCCATAACACGCTCTTCGTACACGCATTTATAGTTTTGCATGCAGGTGGCTGCCTGCGGGGCAAGAACCCACAAACATATGAGTTACCTGGTATTGACTGTTACTATCACATGGCAAGCAGGGTTAACAACAAATCCAGGGTTAACAGGGGACATTAATTTTTCCGGTACGCATGGTTACTGTTCTTGTCAGGTTCAAGCGTATCAATATAGATATGGTTAAATATTTACTTTCTCCTCAGGCAGCATAATTAAACAGCGTACGATGCCGCTGCCGCTGTTCATTTCCTCCAAAGGTGAACTCCTTCACCAGCTCATAAACACCCCCGGCAGCAGGTTTCCGCAGCAGCAAAAAACTTGTGCAATTAAAGCTGCGTACAAACAGCTGGTTATCAAACATCGGGTATACCTGGTTAAACTCATCGGTGCTGATAGCCCTGGCCACCGTAATATGCGGTTTAAAATCTTTGGGCTTAAGCTCAAACTGCTGCAGTATTTTTTTCTGCAGCTCCGCAATGGGCTTGGGATTAGCTACATTCAGGTATATAGTGCGCTTTACCGTACCGTGGTTAAAGTGATCGAACTTGGAAGTATATACTGTAAAGCCAGACTGCTTATGTGCAATTTCATTCAGCAGCGCAATACAGTCGTCCTGGAATTTTTCAGGAAATACAGAACGGAATAAAGAAATATGCGCTTTTGAATACCGGCTGGTAAAAATACCCAGCTGTGCTGCTATTTGCTCTTTAAAGCTACGTACTTCCCTGGCTATCTGGGCGTCCGGGTTAATCACCACCAGGTAATCATAGAGCGCCGTTGCTTCGGCTGTTGATAGGATCTCTGTTTGCATAACCAACAATTTTATGCTTCATGATTGTTGACACCACAAATATACAACCTTTTTTCAGATTTACTAATTTTTTTAGCATTTCCTGCTAAAAAAATGCACAGCCGGGCTGTGCATTTTCAGTATTCATTAAGCCAGTTTTGATATTATAGCAGTAAAATCAGCCGCTACCAGGGAGGCGCCGCCGATGAGGCCGCCATCTACATCCGGGCAGGCAAACAGCTCACCGGCATTACCGGGTTTAGCGCTGCCGCCATATAAAATGCTAAGTCCTAAAGCCGCTTCACGTCCATATTTTTCAGCTATCTGCGCACGTATAAATGCGTGCATATCCTGTGCCTGCGCTGCGCTGGCTGTTAAGCCGGTACCAATGGCCCAGATAGGCTCGTAGGCTATCACTACCTGCTTTAATTGTTCTGCAGAAAGGTGGTATAAGCTTTCTTCCAGCTGGCTGGCTACATAAGCATTCTGTGTTTCTGCCTTCCGGATCTCCAGCGGCTCCCCGCAGCAGAAAATAGGTTTAAGGCCGTAGGCCAGCGCTACATCTATCTTTTTTGCCAGCATGGCATTGCTTTCCTGGAAATATTCCCTTCTTTCAGAGTGGCCCAGTATCACATAATCTACCCCCACAGATTGCAGCATTTCTGCAGATACTTCGCCGGTATAGGCACCGGACTTTTCCGAATAGCAGTTCTGTGCCGCCAGGTAAAAACCCGGGTAATTCTTCAGCAAAGCCTTTGCTTTTAAAAGATACGGGAACGGGGTGGCTATTACTACCTCCTGCCCTTCCTGTAATTTAATACCGGCCTGCAGAATGTCATTGATCAGCTGTTCGCCCTGTGCAAGGGTAAGGTTCATTTTCCAGTTTGCCGCTGCAATTTTTTTTCTCATGATGATGTTGCTATATTAAAGTATAAAGGTTACGCTGGTGAATCGGGGCCGAAAATTATTAATTATTATTCTGAATTACTCATTTTTAACAACGGTTTCATACACGGCGCCTAATATTTTCCGCTCGGCCTCTGTCATTTCCCGGCCTTTAAAACCCATCCAGGCGGCTGCATCGCGGGTGGCTTCCGGCAGGCGGTACACCGCTATCTGGTCCCCGCCGCCCCAGGTAAAGGAAGGCATGAACTTAGGCGGAAAATTGCCGCCAAAGACATTGCAGGAAACGCCCATGACCGTACCGGTATTCAGCATGGTATTAATGCCGCAGCGGCTGTAATCGCCCATAAGGGTACCGCATTTGCGGCCGGCATTCCAGGCTTCTTTACGGGCTTCCATCCATATTTTCACTTCTCCTGCATTGTTTTTCAGGTTAGAGCAGGTGGTATTGGCTCCCAGGTTGCACCACTCGCCTATTACAGCATCTCCCAGGTAACCATCGTGTGCCTTATTGGAGTAGCCGAACATGGTTACATTCTTGATTTCCCCGCCGCCGGTGCAGCCAGGCCCCAGGGTAGTGGCGCCATATACCTTGGTGCCCATTTTTAACACCGCCTCTTCGCCCATGGCCAACGGCCCCCTTACCAGGCAGCCTTCCATCAGGTGGGCGTTTTTACCTATATAAATAGGCCCTGTGGCGGCGTTCAGCACACAATGCTCTACCACGGCACCCGGCTCCAGGAAAACATGCTCCGGCGCTGTTACCTGGTTGCTGGCCGGTATGGGCGCTGATGTACGGCCGGCAGTAAGCATGGCAAAATCGTCCCTTATAGCAGTATCATTCATGGTAAACAGGTGCCAGGGCAGGTCTATGGTAGCTACATGGCGGGTATAGTTCTTCCGGTCTTCTGCAGGCAGCGTAAGGTCGTTACCAGGCACAATCTTCACCAGCAGGTGGTTGTTCTTATACAGCTCCTGCCCTGCTTTAAGGGCAGCTATAGTGGTAACCAGCGCCTTGTCGGGTACAATATGCCCGTTAATAAGCACATGCTCTGTATTAGCGGAACCTAAACGCAAGGGATATTTTTCCTGGAGATAAGATATGGTGAAATGGCATACGGGCGCCTTTAGCCATTGTTCCCATTTTTCCTGTATAGTAAGAATACCAACCCTGCAGGCAGCTACAGGTCTTGTGTAGGTGAAAGGATATAAAAGATCGCGGGCGGGCGTGTCAAAAAGAATATAGTTACGCTCCATACGGGAGCTAAAAATAAAAAAATCCCACTGACAAAAGCCAGTGGGATGGGAAAATATTTGTTAAAAGCTTATTTGGCTTTTTTCTCGTAACGCTTTTTGAACTTGTCGATACGGCCGGCAGTGTCAACCAGTACGTTCTTACCAGTATAAAAAGGGTGAGAAGTGTTGGAAATTTCCAGCTTAATCAGCGGATATTCATTGCCGTCTTCCCATTTAACAGTCTCACGGGAAGGAGCAGTAGAACGGCTTAAGAAGCTGAATCCGTTAGACATGTCTTTGAACACAACAAACCTGTAATTTTCTGGATGGATACCCTGTTTCATTATTTTATTTGTTTTTGCCAGACGAAACGATGGCTTCATCTGATTGTTATTTTTTATTTATACGGACGGCAAAGGTAAGCAGAAATTTTTAAATAGCCAATAGCCCCTGCCCGATTTACGACTTCATGTTCACATATTGCAGCGGAATACCCAGGTTAGCCTCCCGG
>NZ_DASTRI010000273.1:0-11240 GCF_035761305.1 Chitinophaga sp.
CCAAGAACACGATAGTAGTAGCCCCTACCGGAGTAGCCGCCATTAATGCAGGCGGCGTAACCATGCATTCTTTTTTCCAGCTGCCTTTCGGACCCTTTATCCCCGGCGTTAAAAGAGGGTTTGGGCAGGATGACAATATTAGTATGGACCGGCATGCGCTATTCCGCAGCATCCGCTTTAACCACGATAAAAAAGAGATCCTGCGCGACCTGGAGCTGCTGATCATTGATGAGGTGAGCATGGTGCGCGCCGATTCGCTCGACGCTATTGACGCCATTCTGCGCCACTTCCGTAACCAGCCCTTGCTGCCTTTTGGCGGTGTGCAGGTACTGTTCATCGGCGACCTGTTTCAGCTGCCGCCCGTAATGCCCGATGCCGAATGGCAGATACTGAAAGAGCATTATGCAGGCATCTTCTTTTTTCATGCGAAGGTGCTGGAGGAAGCGCCGCCTTTGTACATAGAGCTGAAGAAAATATACCGGCAAAATGAAGCCGTGTTCATTGACCTGCTGAATAACATCCGCAATAACACCGCCACCGCTACGCAGCTGGAGCTGCTGAACCAGCGCTACCAGCCTGCCTTTACCGGCCAGGAGCAGCAGTACATTGTGCTTACCACGCACAACCGCCGGGCCGATGAGATCAACGCTGCCCGCCTGGCCGCTGTACCGGGCCCCATACACAGTTTTGAAGGCGCCATTGAAGGTGACTTCAGCGATAAGGCTCTGCCCACCGAATTGGTGCTGCAGCTGAAGCCCGGCGCCCAGGTAATGTTCATCAAGAACGATCTGGCAGAAGTAAAGCGGTACTATAACGGTAAGATAGCTACTGTAAAAGACATCGGCAAAGACCGCATTATCGTAAAGCTGGCCGGCAGCGGGGAAGAGCTGCAGCTGGAAAAGGAAACCTGGCGCAATATCCGCTACACGCATAACAAGGCCGATAACCGCATAGAAGAGGAGGAGCTGGGCAGCTTTACCCAGTACCCCATTCGCCTGGCCTGGGCCATTACCATCCACAAAAGCCAGGGCCTTACATTTGAACGGGCCATTATTGATGCAGGCAGCGCCTTTGCGCCCGGCCAGGTATATGTTGCCCTGAGCCGCTGCACCTCATTGGAAGGGCTGGTGCTGCACTCCCGCATACACGCCGCCGCCATCCGTAACGATGAGCAGGTGGTGGCCTTTGCTGCCCGGGAGAATGCGGCCAATGAGCTGGAAGTGCTGCTGGATATGGAACGGCGCAGGTTCTGGTCAAACAGCCTGCTGAACGTGTTTAACTGGCAAAAAATGCTGGTGGTGCTGCAGGCCTGCATGGCCTGGCTGCCCGGCAAAAAGTTGCCGGATATGGAAGCAGCGCTGCTGCTGGGGCATACCCTCCAGCAAAAAGCAGCGGCACAGCAGGCAGTAGCCCAAAAGTTCCGGCAGCAGCTGGCGCCCCTGCTGGACACAGTGGTGCAAACCTCCGATGTTACGCCCATACAGGAGCGCATGCACAAGGCCGTGGGCTATTTTACCCGCGCCATTTATGAGGAGCTGATAAAGCCCCTGCAGGAGCACCGCGGCACCATAAAAGGAGTTAAACAACGCAAGTACCAGGACCAGCTGGAAGCCCTGGAAGCGGCCCTGTGGCTAAAACTGCAGCAGGTATGGCAGGCCGGCTACGGAGATACTTTGTTTAATGAAGGCTTAACAGACTACACGCACCTGCGTGCGCAAAACAATACGGCTAAACCGGCCAAACAAAAAGCAGAAGCGGGCAGCAGCCGCCGTGGCAGCCTGGAGCTGTACCTGGGCGGCAAAAGCATTGTGGAGATAGCAGATATGCGCCAGCTTACGGTAGGCACGGTAGAAAGTCACCTGGCCCAGTGTATAAGCGCCGGCGAGCTGGCGCTGGAAAGCTTTGTATCGCAGGAAAAGATAAACCTGATCTTGCCGCTGCTGGCCGCCATGGGACCCACTGCCACCACCGCCATTAAACAGCGTTTGGGCGATGCCGTGAGCTATGCAGAGATCAGGGCCGTACAGGGGCACAGCAGGCTTCAGCAGAAATAATTACGAATTGGTTAATTACGAATTACGAATTGATGGCATGAGGTTAAATAAATGATATGTTACCGCGGTTTCAACAGGCAAGGGCTGCTGTCGTAAACCACTCCCCAATCCCCAAACAATCCTTATATTTGTTCCCTGCTATTGGCAATTCGTATTGTGCATAGCGATGCATGAACGCCCGTGTTCATGTACGCGCAACGCATTACAATTATTCCCGTTCATACGCGGCATTATAATCCGTAATTGACCAATCGTAATTGACCGTCCTGCCTGCAACCGTTGCCGCATTTTATTATCTATGGCACGAGAAAAGAAACTAAAGCTCAGCGTATTAGACCAATCGCCCATCCGTAACGGCAGCAATGCCGTAGAAGCATTACAGGAAAGCATTCAGCTGGTGCAGCTGGCCGACCGTTTAGGCTATACCCGTTACTGGGTGTCGGAACATCACAACACAGCCACCCTGGCCGGTTCTGCGCCGGAAATACTCATTGCCCGTTTGGCAGCGGCATCGGAACGCATCCGGGTAGGCTCCGGTGGGGTTATGCTGCCCAACCACAGCACCTTAAAGGTGGCTGAAAACTTCCGGTTGCTGGAAGCCCTGTTCCCGCACCGCATTGACCTGGGCATTGGCCGCGCCCCCGGCGGCGACCGCATGACAGCGCACCTGCTGAACCCATCCAACACGTTTAATCCACGGGAGTTTGTGCAGCAGATAGCTGATTTGCAGGCTTACCTGAGCGAGCAGGCCAACACCGGCTCTGTACACGAAAAAGTAAAGGCTATTCCGCATATAGATACCATGCCCCACCTGTGGATGCTCACCTCCAGCGGGGAAAGCGGCTTGCTGGCCGCCCACTATGGCATGGCGCTTTCTTTTGCCCACTTTATTTACCCCGTTGGCGGCCCAAAGGCGCTGCAGGCGTACCGTGAGCAGTTTCGGCCGTCGCCATGGCTGCAGGCGCCCCTGGCCAGCGTAGGCATCTTTGTTTTTTGCGCCGATACAGAAAAGAAAGCACAGCAGCTGCAGACCGTTATGGACCATCGCCTCCTGAACCTGGAGAAAGGCCGGCTGGATGTGCTGCCTGCCTATGATGAGATCAAAGATTACGAGTATTCTCCCGCAGAGTGGGAGCGGGTGCTGCACAACCGCGGCCGTATGATAACCGGCACTCCGCCGCAGGTAAAAGCGCAGCTGCTGCAGCTCGCCGCCGACTATGAGGTAGACGAGATCGTTATTGCCACTATCACAGATCATTTTGATGACCGCCTGCGCTCCTATGAGCTGCTGGCGGAAACGATGCTTTGAGAATTGTGGCAGTGCGCGCTGAATGGGAAATACATTTCACATTTCCGCGCCAAAACATCCTCCAATCGCAGAATATCCAGGCAGTCCTCTGCTTCAATCCAATCCGTAATTCGTAATTGAATAATTCGTAATTAAACTAGGTATGTGTAGGACAGTTCCCACCATACCTTTTTTTATTTTTAGCAGGCCGGGTATAGCGCATAATGGCAATTTTGCGCCGGCATACAGCGTTCAGTATGAACTGATATAAAAAACAATTCCACACTTATGCAAGCTATTTTAGGCGTTTTTTTCCATTTCATCGGAGGGTTTGCTTCCGGTAGTTTCTATATTCCGTTTAAAAAAGTAAAAAACTGGGCCTGGGAAAGCTACTGGATCGTAGGCGGCTTCTTTTCCTGGCTCATAGTGCCTTTCCTGGCTGCCTGGATCACGGTGCCCGATTTCCTGGCCATTATCCGCAGCACCAGCGGTACTACCTTGTTCTGGACCTATTTCATGGGAGTGCTCTGGGGCATTGGCGGCCTTACCTTTGGCCTGGCCATGCGCTACCTGGGGCTGTCACTGGGCATGTCTGTAGCCCTGGGCTACACCTCTGCCTTCGGTTCCCTGATACCACCTATTTACCGCGATCTTTTTGGCCATGAGGCCGGCGATGCTACATTTACCTCCATGCTGCACAGCAACGGTGGTTTGCTGGTGCTGGCCGGTGTGGTGGTGTGTTTGCTGGGCATTGCCATTTGCGGTAAAGCAGGGGTAATGAAAGAAAGGGAGCTGCCGGAAGATAAGAAGAAAGAGAGCATACAGGAGTTTAACCTGCGTAAAGGTTTGCTGGTTGCCACAGTATCAGGCATACTAAGCGCCTGTTTCAACTTTGGGATAGAAGCCGGCAAGCCCATGGCGGAAATAGCGGTGCAGCAGGGCAGCAACCCGCTGTTCCAGAATAACGTGATCTTTGTGGTGCTGCTCTGGGGCGGCTTAACCACCAACCTGTTCTGGTGCATGCTGCTGAACGCCCGCAATAAAACCTTTGGTAATTATACCGATAAAAGCACCCCGCTGGCCACCAACTATTTGTTTGCCGCGCTGGCAGGCACTACCTGGTTTCTGCAGTTCTTCTTTTATGGTATGGGAGAAAGCAAGCTGGGTAACGGCGCCAGCTCATGGATATTGCACATGGCATTCATCATTATCGTGTCCAGCCTGTGGGGCATTACGCTGCGGGAGTGGAAAGGCGTAAGCCGCAAAACATTTGGCACTATTATGCTGGGTATACTTACCATTATGCTGTCTGTAGTGCTGGTAGGATATGGCAATTCAATAGACGCGTAAAGAAGGCAGAAAGCGTAAAGCATAATTGCAGGCAGCGTTCAGCACTAAGCATTCAGCGTTCTTAAACAGAAAAAATAATCAAAAGCATATGTCAGTTTCTGCATCAACAAATTTCAAGCATGTAAGTTATTTATGGGACGAAGCCAAAGCTGCATCCATGGCCGGTGATGAGGTGGCTTTGTTGATCTACCGCTCTAACCTGCTGGGCGCCGATCTGCGGCTTACCAACTACGGCGGCGGTAACACGTCCTGCAAAGTAATGGCCACCGATCCTTTAACAGGCAAGCAAACAGAGGTAATGTGGGTAAAAGGTTCCGGCGGCGACTTAGGTACGCTGAAAAAAAGCGGGCTGGCAGCGCTGTATGTAGATCGCCTGCGTGCGCTCGAAAATATTTACCGCGGCATTGAGCACGAAGATGAAATGGTGGAGCTGTTCAACCACTGCATTTTTGACCTCAGCTCCAAAGCGCCGTCTATTGACACGCCTTTACACGGTTTCCTGCCGTTTAAACATATTGATCACCTGCATCCCGATGCGGCAATTGCCATTGCAGCTGCTAAAGATGGTAAGAAGATAACACAGGAGCTGTTTAACGGCACCATCGGGTGGGTTGAATGGCAGCGCCCCGGTTTTGACCTGGGCCTGAAATTACGCCAGTGCCTCAACGAAAATCCCGGCATCCGCGGTATTATGTTAGGCTCTCACGGCCTGTTCACCTGGGGCGATACTGCCTACGAAAGCTACATCAATACACTGGAGGTAATAGAGCGATGCGCCGCTTACCTGGAGGAGAATTACGGTAAAAAAGGGCCGGTGTTCGGCGGTGCGCGTATACAATCCGCACCTGCGGCAACCCGACAGGAGCAGGCGAGTTTACTCGCGCCGGTGCTGCGTGGCCTGTGCTCTGGCTACACCCGCATGGTGGGGCACTTTACAGATGATGAACGCGTGCTGCAGTTCATTAACTCCAACGACCTGGATCGCCTGGCGCCCATGGGTACCAGCTGTCCCGATCACTTCCTGCGCACCAAAATAAGCCCGCTGGTGCTGAACCTGCAGGCTGCAGATGACCTGTCGGACGTAGCTAAGCTGAAGGAAAAGCTGGTCCCGCAGTTTGAAGCGTACCGGAAGATGTATGCAGACTATTACAACACCTGCAGGCATCCCAACTCGCCCGCCATGCGCGACGCCAATCCCGTAGTGATCCTGTACCCGGGTATTGGTATGTTCACCTTTGCCAAGGATAAGCAAACCGCGCGCGTAGCTGCCGAGTTTTACATTAATGCCATTAATGTAATGAAAGGCGCGGAAGCCATATCAGCATATACCTCTCTGCCCCGGCAGGAAGCGTTTAATATAGAATACTGGTTGCTGGAAGAGGCAAAGCTGCAGCGCATGCCCAAGCCCAAACCCCTATCCGGCCGCATTGCATTAATCACCGGCAGCGCCGGCGGCATAGGTAAAGCCATTGCCAAAAAGTTTGCCGACGAAGGCGCCTGCGTGGTGATCAACGATAACGACGCCGGCCGCCTGGAAAACGCCAAGGCCGATTTCGGCAAAGGTTATAGCAGCGATGTATTTACCACCGCTGTACTGGATGTAACCAGCGGCGCCGACATCCGCAATGCCTTTAAAACCGCTGCCCTGGCCTTTGGCGGGGTAGACCTGGTAGTGAACTGCGCCGGCCTTTCTATATCCAAACCCATTGAAGAGCATACGGAAAAAGACTGGGACCTGCTGTACGATGTACTGGTAAAAGGCCAGTTCCTGGTAACGCAGGCCGGGGTAGAGATCATGCGCAAGCAGGACATTGGCGGTGATGTGCTGAACATTGTGAGCAAGAATGCGCTGATGTCTGGCCCCAATAACGCCGGCTATGGATCTGCCAAAGCTGCGCAGCTGCACCTGAGCCGCCTGAACGCCGCGGAACTGGGTAAAGATCATATCCGTGTGAACGTAGTGAACCCGGATGCTGTTATTGCCGACAGTAAAATATGGGAAGGCGCCTGGGCCGAAGGCCGCGCCAAAGCCTATGGTATTAAGGTAGAGGAGCTGCCCGGCTTTTATGCCAAACGCACCCTGCTGAACGAAGTAATATTGCCTGAAGATATTGCCAATGCCTGCTTTGCCTTTGTAGGCGGCCTGCTGAACAAATCCACCGGCAATGTGCTGAACGTGGATGGCGGTGTAGCGACAGCCTTTGTACGGTAATTACGAATTTGTCAATTACGAATTATTAGGGCAACGTTGCTATAGTAATTTGTAGTCCGTAATTGACAATCGTTATCCTGGTACTCGTTATTTATCCGTGTTGCTGCATGTTTCGTAATTTGTAGCCGTTCACAATCTTAATAACAAAGGCATTCATAAACGTCCGCGTTTCATAATTGACTAAGCTGCAATTAAACAATGTGCCTGTAACAACACTTCCTAATTCGTAATTCGTAATTCAATAATTCGTAATTACTATGACGCTCGATCAGCACCAGATAGCTTCCTTTAACAGCGATTTCCATAAGGAGCACGACCGCGCTTTTGCCTACACAGCAGAAAAAGTGGCCGATATACAATATGTATTGCAACGTTTGCAGGAGTTCCAGGTAGCCATTCCCAGCTGGGCATTGGGCACCGGCGGTACCCGTTTTGGCCGTTTTTCCGGCGGCGGCGAACCGCGTAACCTCGAAGAAAAGATAGCCGATGTAGGCCTGCTGCATGCCCTGAACCGTTCCAGCGGCGCCATTTCCCTGCATATTCCCTGGGACATCCCGGAAAATGCGTCCGCCATTAAAGCCCTGGCGGCACAGCACGGGCTGCGTTTCGATGCCGTGAACTCCAACACCTTCCAGGACCAGCCCGGCCAGCAGCACAGCTACAAGTTCGGTTCCCTGCACCATACGGATAAAGCCGTGCGTAAGCAGGCCGTTGAACATAACATTGAAGTAATTAAATACGGTATTGAGCTGGGGTCTGATGCGCTCAGCCTCTGGCTGTCAGACGGGTCCAATTTCCCCGGTCAGCTTAATTTCCGCCAGGCCTTCCAGCGCACGCTCGAAAGCCTGCAGGAGATCTATGCGGCCCTGCCGGATCACTGGAAGCTGTACATTGAGTACAAATGCTACGAACCTAATTTTTATTCTACCACTATTGCCGACTGGGGGCAGTCGCTCATGCTGGCCAATAAGCTGGGCAGTAAAGCGCTCACCCTGGTTGACCTGGGCCATCACCTCCCCAATGCCAATATTGAGCAGATAGTAGCGCTGTTGCTTATGGAAGGCAAGCTGGCTGGTTTCCACTTCAACGACTCCAAGTACGGGGATGATGATCTCACCGTAGGCAGCATCAATCCATACCAGCTGTTCCTCATTTTCAATGAGCTGGTAGAAGGCATGGATGCCCGTGGCATGAACCATGCCACCGACCTGGGATGGATGATCGACGCCTCACACAACGTAAAAGACCCGCTGGAGGACCTGCTGCAGTCGGTAGAAGCCATTATGATCGCTTACGCGCAGGCCCTGCTGGTAGATACGAAAGCCCTGGAAGCCGCACGCCAGGCAAACGACGTGGTAGCCGCCCAGGAGCTGCTGCAGCATGCCTACCGCATTGATGTAAGGCCCCTGGTAGCCCAGGCCCGCCTGCTCAATGGCGGCGCGCTGCACCCTGTACAGCTGTACCGCCGCCTGAAGGTGCGCAACCAGCTGGTAAAAGAGCGCGGCGCCAAAACCGTAGCCACCGGTTTGTAGGATGTAACCCCGTGTAACGGGGGCAACCCGGGCGCAATGGCGGGTAAAAGCGTTCACGACAGGTAGTAAAAGCGTTCTCCATTAGGGGTAAAAGCGTATTAACTCCGTAACTTAATGTAAAACGGCATGAACCAGGGACCAGGCAGGCAGCCTGTAATAGCAGTATTAGACATTGGTAAAACCAATAAGAAGCTCTTTCTTATAGATGAGCATTACCGTATTGTGTGGGAGAACAACTGCCGTTTCCCGGAAATCAGCGATGAGGATGGGGATGCCTGTGAAGATGTGCAGGCGCTTACGCAGTGGGCACACACCAGCCTGCAGCAAATGCTGGCCATACCGCAGTACCGGGTAAAGGCCATCAATTTTTCCACCTATGGCGCCAGCTTTGTGCTGATCAACGAAGCGGGCAGGGTAATAGCGCCTTTGTACAGCTACCTGAAACCTTTCCCCGGCGATCTGCAGGCAAAATTTTTTGCGCAATATAACAATGATGAGGCGCTGCCGGGCATTACGGCATCGCCCTGGCTGGGCAGCCTCAATTCCGGGCTGCAGCTGTACCGTTTAAAATATAAAAAAACGCAGCTGTTTAATGAGGTGAAGTATGCGCTGCACCTGCCGCAGTACATAAGCTACCTGGTTACCGGCCACGCCTGTACGGATATTACCAGTATTGGCTGCCATACCATGCTGTGGAACTTCCGGGAGCACCGGTACCATACCTGGGTGCAGCAGGAGGGTATTGCGGATAAGCTGCCCCCCATATGCCCGTCGGACAGTGTGCGGCCGGTAACGCTGCAGGGCGCTGTGTACCAGGTAGGCGCCGGCCTGCATGACAGCTCTGCCGCGCTTATACCTTACCTCGCCAGCTTTACCGAACCTTTTGCTTTAATATCAACGGGTACCTGGTGCATTACCCTCAACCCGTTCAATAACAGTCCGCTTACCACAGCGGAGCTGGAGCAGGACTGCCTGTGTTACCTGGCCTACCAGGGCAAGCCCGTAAAGGCGTCGCGCCTGTTTGCCGGTAACGAGCATGAGGTGCAAACCAAACGCCTGGCCGCTCACTTCCAGGTAGCGCAGGATTATTACCGGCAGGTGGAGTTTGACCCGCTGCTGATACGCCGCCTGCAAACAACCATAGCGCCGGCGCTCACGCAATTTGCCGCCCGCCCGCTGGCCGCCTTCCCTGATTATGAAACGGCTTATCACCAGCTGATGCTTGACCTGGTAGGCGCCCAGCAGCGTTCTACCCGGCTGGTTATTAACAATACGGCTGTGAAGCGTATTTTTGTAGATGGTGGTTTCAGCAAAAACCCGTTGTACATGCACCTGCTGGCCGCAGCATTTCCTCACCTGGAAGTATATGCTGCATCTGTTGCGCAGGCTACAGCTGTAGGGGCGGCGCTGGCCATTCACGCCCACTGGAATACCCGTAACTTACCCGGCGACCTGGTGGAGCTGAAATATTATAAAGCGGAAGGCACAAAGCATGAAGCATAAAGCACAAAGCATAAAGTAAAAAGTAAAAAGTAAAAGGAAAAAATAAAAGGCTGTACGTTATAGGGTTAAATGTTTAATAGATAAGTAGCGTCATGCAGTACTACGCGTTCTGCGCTCAGAACGTCTTAACGGCAATGCATGAGCAACGTTCAGCATCTTAACAGCAAAACACAATTTTTACTTTTGCTTTTTTACTTTTACTTTTTAAAGCAAACGTATGAAAGTAGGATTATTTATCCCCTGTTATATAGACCAGTTTTACCCGCAGGTGGGCATTGCCACATTACAGCTGCTGGAAAAGCTGGGCTGCGAAGTGGAATACCCCGCCGGGCAAACCTGCTGCGGGCAGCCAATGGCCAACTCCGGTTATGAGCACCTTACCGGCGACTGCAACCGCCTGTTTACGGACAATTTTAAAGCATACGACTACATTGTGGCGCCTTCCGGCAGCTGTGTGCTGCATGTAAAAGATCACCTGCATGTAGCGGATAACGAAGCCGCCGCCACCCACATACGGGAACATATATACGAGCTGTCGGAGTTCCTGACAGATGTGCTGCAGGTAAAAAACCTCCGCGCAAAATTCCCGCATAAGGTAGGTGTGCACCAGAGCTGCCACGGGCAGCGCGGGCTGCATGTATCGCAAATGACGGAGCTGGTGGCGCCTCCTTTTTCCAAACCCATGCAGCTCCTGAATATGGTAGATGGGCTGGAGCTGGTAACGCTGGACCGCAAGGATGAATGCTGCGGCTTTGGCGGCACCTTTTGCGTGTTTGAGGAAGCCGTATCTGCGAAAATGGGGAAAGACCGTATAGCCGATCACGTGCACAACGGCGCGGAATATATTACCGGTAACGATGTAAGCTGCCTTATGCATCTCGAAGGCATCCTGCGCCGGCAGCAAAGCCCGGTAAAAGTGCTGCACATTGCCGAGATCCTCAATAACGGGTAAAACGCACCGGTATTTGCTAAAAATATACCATCAATAAGCACAATAGCAATATCAATAAACCCGGTACATTAGCATATTTGCATATCCGCAAAGAAAAACTATGACGACTGCTGTAAAAGATCACGCTGCGCTGGCAGAGGAATTTAATGCCAATGAGCCCCGGGTAAACTGGCACGATGAAACGTTGTGGTGGGTACGCCAGAAGCGCGACAAAATGGCCTGGAGCATACCGGAATGGGAACAGTTGCGCGAAACCGCCTCCCGTATAAAACATAATGTGCTGGGCAACCTGCATGCTTACCTGGAAGAATTTGAGCGCAATGCGCAACAGAATGGCGCCATTGTGCAC
>NZ_DASTRI010000274.1:0-19859 GCF_035761305.1 Chitinophaga sp.
CACAACCACCTGCGGTTTACTGACCGGGGAGTGATACACCGGAAAGGCAGCACTGAACTGGCTACGGGAAAAACAGTGGTTATACCGCTTTCTATGTCGCGCGGAAGCCTGCTGGTGCAGGCAGTATCCCAATCGCTGGCTTTGCCGGCGCTTAATTCCTGTGCACATGGTGCAGGACGCAGGCTATCCCGGTTTGATGCCATGAAATACTGGAGAACGGTGCTGAAAGAGAAAGAGCGAAAGGCTTATAAAACACGGTTTGCGGAACTGCTGAACCGCAGCGGCGAATTTCCGCAAGGTTATATACAGGAGCTTGATTTTGCTTACAAAAACGATACAGATATATTTAAGCATCAGCCGCATTTGAAAAAGGTAACGCACACCAGGCCGGTAGTAACAGTGAAATACACCGAGATCTGAAATAAAAAAATAATGGAGCCTTAAAGGCTCCATTATTTTTTTATTCACCTGGCTGCCACAAAAATCACTGATCCGGTGATGCAGCAGGCATAAGTTTACAAAGCAACTGCTGCCGGCGCTGCCGGCAGCATGCCCCACTCCCGCAGCCGCTCCCCGTGGTTCCGCGTTAAGTACCGGATGAGGGCACCTGCCTTGAACTCCTGGCAGGGCAAGCCAAAGTGGCCGGGGCCGGCAAGCCTTTTCACTACACGCCGGTCAGGTTCGCGGAGGTCCATTTCGGTATACAGGCACTCTACATGTGTATCTCCCCACCAGTACCACTTATCCGGATCGTCAGGAGAGGTGGTAGGGCCCATATAGGCAATGAGCATCGGCCACTCACGGGACAGCACTCCTTTCTGGTCCATTGTATTATAAATACCTTCCGCACAATGGAGCAGCCCCGTGCAGGGGCCAAATACCATATGCACAAAGTCGCTGGCCAGCAGGCAGAAGTCTTTTCTAAGCCCATGCCGTTTCACAAAAATGAACTGGTCCAGCTGCTCGTTTTCCAGCATCTGCTGGTAAAACGAGCGCTTGTCGAGATTGTCGGGGTCGAATATGAGTATGCGGGTATTCTCGAAGGTCATGAAGAACCGCAGCACATCAAAGTAAACATTCATGGGCAGCAGCTTACTCCGGCCGCTGGTGCCATCCAGCACTACAATCACCTTTTCATTTTCTTTCACGCCCTGGCTGCGGAACCATTCGTTCCCCCATTCACGGTCTGCGGCAGACATATGCAGCTCATGGCCCCAGAACTCCCTTTCCAGCTGGTATTCGCTCATAATATATCTTTCAAAGTCGGAAAAGAACTCGAAGAGCACATTATGTTCAAAGCCTTTCTTCAAAAACAGGCTATGCACGCCAAATGTGTGGCTTCCGTTCAGAATGCCTTCCCGGTATTTCCCGTTTAAGAACTCCGCCAGGTAAATATCCTTGGTAGAGAAATTAACAATAAGGTCATAAGCGGGAAAATCCACTCCTTCCATATCGAAATAATAATTCTTTACCAGGGGGGAGTTTTGCAAATACGTGTAGTGCTCTTTGGTGGTGAGCAGGTCGAACTGTTGCCCGTTGAAGTATTTGCTTATTGCGCGGAGGCCGGAGAACACCAGTACGCTGTCGCCGATAGGGTAACCCTCCACCATTATCACCACCAGTACATGCTTCACTTTATCTCTTTTCATGGATAAAGTGTTTTCTTTTAGCTTTTGCAATAATTCTTTCATACCAGATAATTTGTGTTAAGCAAATTGTTCCTGTGCAAGCGCTGTTTTCTTTGTAAATCCTTCGCGCTGGTACAGGATTTCTTTTTCCCCGAAGAGGCGCTCGGCCACGATTTCACGCGCCGTGCATTCATCTATCAGCCGGTTCGATTGAACAATAGGATTGGATTCATCCGTGTATTTCAAACTGCTGATAAACTCCAGCCAGGGTTCCTGTCCCATGGCATAAACATATATTTCCTGCGGATCGAAAATATCTACCAGCGACATGCCTTTTTTGCAATCAGACCCGGCCAGGCGGCGGCTGTTATCCTGTTCCCTTGATATTTTCTTTGCCATCAGCGGGCCATACAGCCAGGTGAGCGGGGCGCCGTCGCACTCCATTCCCAGGAAAATCACATCAACATTTCCTATAACGTCGTGCACACGCTTGTAAAGCATCGGCTCCATAATCCGGGAGTCTGCCATAAATAACAGGCTGAACTTGTCTACCTGTACGTGATAGCATAGCTTGGACTGTATATTCAGATCACAGTGCTCGCCGGTAAACGGCAATCCTGTAATGGTAGTATCTGCAAACCGGATCGTTTCCAGCTCGTCCAACTCCACTACATTCTCAAACCCCAGGTAATTGAACATCAGCTTCAGCTCGGGATCTTCCAGGCGTCCGCCGCGGGTACGCGGTACAATAAGGTTCTTAATCTTATGCCGCAACGGCAGCAGGGTTTCAAACAGCACATGATCCTGGTGGTTGTGCGTAATGATGGCGTAATCTATAGTATCGGGCAAATCCACATCGGAAAAGTGCTCTACATCAGAGTGATAACCGTAATAGCTGATGAGCGGATCCATCAGGATGCTAACGTCTTTCGTTTCCACTAAAATGCAGGCGTGCCCGAAATAGCGCATCCTTATTTTGTCGCCGGTGTACTTCTTATAGGGAACCGGCGTTTCTTCCGTAAAGAACGTATTGAACAGCGGCTGTTGCTCGGGGGTAATGCCCAGCAGCGCGCTGATATACTCAACGGTCTGAGGCTGCCTTCTCATTTTGGCCAGCTCGTCGATGCCCTTGTGATTAAAGGGAATATTCAGCCTTACGATATGCGGCTCCTCCAGCCTGGGGGTACTGAGGCAAAACGGCCGGTGGTCGTTATCTGTTATCCACAGCGCTATGCTTTGCGACTCCGGGTTATAATACTCGCTTTTATATAATAACGACTCAAAGAACCTGAAAGAGGGATTATTCTGCAAATCGTAATTCAGCTCTACCAGGCCTTTCAGGATGTCGGGCACCTGCTCGTACAATGGTTCCAGCGAGCTGCCTTTACCGCTGGCCTGCAGCATATTGTTCAATTCCCTGATAGCCTTTGCCAGCTCAAACATATGCGCGCGGTCTTTGCAGGTTTGATCCATTAAAGCCTTCACTTCATCTACCCTGCCGCCGCCGAAGTCCATAAAGGGGCCGCCCAGCATTTTCGGGTTCTGTACGGCTGCTGCGTGGGCTTCGGGATTGAAAATATAAGACTCCATAATGTCCATGTGTCTTTTTGTGATGTTCATGGCTGCTGTTCCGGGAGAGATAAGATGAGGCCATGCATACCAGGAGTCAACTAAAGGCTCAATTACAACGTTCGGTTTCAGATACATCAGTTGCTTGTTCATATACTTTTAATTTGAGGAATTTTATTTCCGGTAAATGAATAGTTATACGGTAGTGAAAAATCGGGTTATTGGATAACGGGGTAATAGCGGCGATAGCAGCTCTTTATGATCTCCGCAATCCTTTCGGCGTGGTTGTTAATAAAAAAGTGATCGCCGTTCAGCACTTCAGCAACGAAGTGCGCGGAGGTAAACCTTTTCCAGTTGCCGATATTAACAACATTCTCCTCCTCGCTGCCCATAATGGCATAGATGGGCGTTTCAACAGGCGCATAAAAAGGCAGCAGATCGGACTTTTCCACCACCTCAAAATCTGCTTTCAGCAGGGGCTCGAAATAGCTGAACAGCTCATCATTCGACAAAACCTCTTCCGGCATGCCGCCAATCCTCTTCAGCTCTTCCTTAAAATCTCCCTTTTCCAGCAGGTAGCGTTTCTTATTATCCCGCACCCCGGGGCCGGGGCTGCCGCTTACGATAATGCAGCTCGGGAACTTCTCTGCTTTTTCAAGCAGGTTGGCTACTTTCAGGGCGATAGCGGCTCCCATGCTATGCCCGTAAATGAGGAAGTCTTTCACGCCGGTGTGCGCTACTATCTGGTGATAAATGTCTTCCGCTGCCAGCTCAAAGTCTTTTATGATCTTCTCTTTCACCCGTTTTCCCCTGCCCGGGAGCTCCAGGGGAATGAATTCAAACTCGGGGAGGTAAGATTTCAGGAACTGGAAGGAGTAAACGCTTCCGCCGGCAAAATGCAATAGAAAAAGTTTGGGCTTATTCATAACTTATATTATTCCAACTGGGTGAATACTTTTCTTCACTGATGTCGTAGATACGGCCGGTGTCCATTTTATACAGCCTGTCTGAACACTGATAATAGTTATCATCATGTGTAATGGCTACCAGCGTAAATCCTTCGTCCTTCAGGAAGGGAATGATCTTCGTATAGAATTTCCGTTTAAAATGCGGGTCCTGGTCGGCTGCAAATTCGTCCAGGATAAGAACGGGCTTGCGTTCTATCATGGCGCAAATGAGCGCCAGCCTTTTCCGCTGGCCGGTAGAAAGGTTGATCGTGGAGAACTTTCCGTCTTCTACCTTTACTTTGTTGTCGATCTCAAACAGCTGCAGATATGTTGTAACCTTCTTACTGTCTACATCCTGTACTCCATAGAACTGGTCAAACAAGTGGAAATCGCTGAAAACAGGGGCAAACAGGGAGCGATAGCTTGTTGTACGGGTAGACAACGCCGGGCGGTTGTTGATCAGGATATCTCCTGTATCGTGCGGCAGAATGCCAGTGAGTATATTGATGAATGTTGTTTTTCCGCTTCCATTTCCTCCGCAGATGAATACCACTTCTCCCTTTTCGATGTTAAAGCTTACCGGCCCAATACCAAAGCCTGGCTCGTCGTTGTTTTCTTCGGGGCGGTACTCATAGCAAATGTTGGTCATGTTCAGCCGTTCAAAGCGGGGTATTGCCTGTATGGGCGGTGCTTCTTCCGGCAAGGTTCCGGTCATCTGGTCTTCAAGCTCCGTAAGCCTTTTCAGGGAAGTGCTGGCCTGCGAGAGGTTAGGAATGAGCAATACTACTGTTTCAATGGGGCTCCAGATGTACAGCACCAGGAAAATGAAATTCACCAGCACCCCTTTACTGATCCCAAACATATTGCCCAGGAACAGCATTACCAGGCCTATGAACACATAGAATGCGATTTGCCCGATGATGCGGTTGTTCAAAAAATTGATCTGCGCTTTCTGGTTCAGCGTAGAGGCGCCGCTGATAGCGTTCTCTATATGTGTGCCTGCTATTTCAGCGCCCTTGGCCGGCTCCATGGTGATCTCCTTGAACCCCCTGAGTATCTCGTTCAGGTACTTCACAAAGGTGTCGTTATGCCCCAATGCCTGCTTAAAAAGCTCTTCGGCCCTTTTTACGCTGAAGAAGTAAATGGCCAGCGTAAACATGATCAGGCCCAGCATACATAACAGCAGCTTCCAGGAGAGCGTGGCCATATAAATAAAGCAAATGCCTACAATCACTACGTTGGTGAGTATATCCACCAGGTTAATAGATGCATTTACGATATTGTCCGTATCTCTTGTAAGGGCGGTATAAATACGGCTTTTATTGCGGGTAAGAGAAGTGAACGACGACCGAAGGATCATCAGCAGCACCTCTCTCCTGGTTCTTTGCAGCAATCCCTGGGTGAACCTGATAATGCCTATTGACACCAGCCACCTTGATACCACAAACACGGCAAGCGATGCCACGAAATACAACAGGTACACGGTTGGCAGGATGATGGCCTTTGTAAAGAAATCGTTGATGATCCTGTTAATGAGGTACACAACACCCATATTTCCCAGCGCTGCAACAATGCTTAACCCGGCAAAGTAGGTGTACTTGCCCCAATGACCTTTTATAATATTCATACAATCTTATTTAACATTGTGATGATTAATGATACTTTCGATAATGTCCTTCATCTGCCTGATGTAATACCCTTCCGAGATGCGGGCATGCGCATTGTCGCGGTGGCACAGGTTTTCCCATTCCAGCACAATGGCGTTGGCATACTCATAACATTTAATGGCCAGGCCGCCTTTCTCTTTGTTCCAGGCAGTTTCCCGGGCCCGGCTGCTTTCGGCCGGCCGCTCCTTCAGCTGTTCGCCGGTATGATCCAGGTAGCTGATGTTATACGCCGTAGCATCTGTAACAGACCAGCCGTATTTACGCCTGATCATTTCACAGATACAGCCAAAGTGTATTTCCTGGTGAAGGCGGGCCTGCAGGTAGGTTTGCTGTATGCCCCTCAGCACGTTGTCGGGCGATGCAAAGCGCCGTTCCATGAGCACCGGCAAGGCATTGGTAAACTGGCCGATGGCCTTGCCGGCCGCAAACCCCGGCAGGCGCAGGTCGCGCCCATTGGCGATTACATTGATGATGAACGACTGGCATTCGGGGAACTCCTTAAAGGCCGCATACCGGAATATGCCCAAGGCCAATGTGCTCGGGAAAATGTGCATATGCCTGCAATATGACCGCCATGCCGTTAGCCGCTTTTTGTCAATTGTAATGCTGCTGGTAACAACCGTTACATCGTTCAGCTGCGAAAATTCGCTGTACACCGGTAATGAATGCACATCTATTTCCTTTAAGCAGGCTTCCCAGAAGGCTGCTTTTTCTTTACCCTGTTCCGAATGATAAAAGGCCTCCTGCGCACGGATAAAATCGCGGTACGCCGGCCGGTGGTCATTGGTTTCATCATTGTTATAATACTGCAGGAAGATCTCTTTCAGCTGCTGGTTGGAAACATAGTCCGTTACAATATGATGAATAATGAACAGGGCCTGCGCCTCATTGTTATTATGCATAACCGCGCATTTCATCACCTCTCCGCCGTACAGGTCAAAAGGCTCACTGAAAAGGCGTTCCAGGGTGTCCTGCACCTGTGGGCTGTTTGCATCCAGTATGTCCCTTTCTATAAAATGAATACGGTTGGCAGTATGCGTTGCCGGTAATATTTCCTGCAGGAACGCCCCGTTTTTCCGGTGGAACTTTGTTCGCAGCACCTCGTGGCCGGCCAGCAGTTTTTGAAAAGCAGCGGTAAAAGCCGCCTTATTGAAGGCCGGCAGCTGAAGGGAGAAATACCCGTAGGCATGCGCGATATTATCCCCGTGAACATACAGCTGCTGGTTATATGACAGGCCGAAAAGGTTGTCCGCAGCGGCGTTGTGCTCCTCCTGCTCCTGTTCAGCAGCAGGGGGCCTTGCAGCTGTTACGGCCCTGGCCAGGTCTTCCAGCACGTGGTATTTCAGCAGGTTATCTATGCTAACGGAATAGCCTGCACGCTCCAGCTTATTGATCACTAAAATGGCCGTGAGGCTGCTGCCGCCCAGCTCAAAAAAGCTGTGCTTTGCACCCACCGGGTAATCCAGCTCAAAAACCTGCTCCCATACCTGCGCAAGGCAGGCCTCTATTTCGTTTTTTGGTGCAACATAGGCGGTAGCTGCGCTGGTGTGGCCGGGATTGGGCAGGGCTTTCCTGTTCACCTTTCCGTTGGGTGTAAGCGGCAGCTCATCCAGCTGAATGAGCCAGGCAGGCACCATGTACTCGGGCAATTTTTCCAGCAGCTGCTGTCTTAATACATCCGGGTTCACCTGCTCTTCGCTTACGAAGTAGGCGGCCAGGTTACGCTGGCCCCTTTCATCCTCCCTGAGCACCACCACGGCTGAAGAGATGCCGTCGGCTGTTATGATCGCCTGTTCTATCTCGCCCAGCTCCACGCGGAAGCCCCTGATCTTCACCTGGTCGTCTATCCTGCCCAGGTAAGCGATATTGCCATCGGGCAGCCAGCGCGCCAGGTCGCCGGTGCGGTAAATCCGCGCCCCTTCCCTGAAGGGGTGGGGTATAAACCGTTCCGCTGTCAGCTGCGGGTTATCCAGGTAACCGCGCGCCAGCTGTGCGCCGCCTATATACAGCTCTCCCGGCACGCCGGTTGCAACGGGCTGTTTAGCCGCATCCAGGATGTATATCTGTGTATTGGCGGCGGGCTTCCCGATGAGGACAGACCGGTTCTCCGGCAGCGGCGTGCTGCCCTCCAGCGTTTCCACCACGCATCCTACAGTAGCTTCCGTGGGGCCGTACTCGTTATAGATAATTATATCGCTGTTGGCTGATCTTAACAGCGCAACCTGGTGGTGTTTCAGCTCTTCGCCGCCTACAATAATCTGCCCTACAGCCGATCTTTCCCCGCAAAGGCCATGCAGCAGCTCTATGTGCGCAGGCGTGCATTTCAGGAAGTTGATCTGCGAAGGTCCCCAGAAAACATCCTGCATAATGTCCTGCACCGGCATATCCTGCGGATAGATCACCAATTCTCCGCCTGCAGAAAGAACACCCAGTATGCTCGTTACCGTTAGATCGAATGAAAGGGATGTGAACAGGGCTGCCTTATACTGCCGGCTGCGGTTCCACAGGTATTTATCATGGCAGTAGGAAAGGTAGTTGAACAAGCTGCCATGTTCTATCATCACCCCTTTAGGCTTGCCGGTAGACCCGGATGTATAGATCACATAAGCCAGGTTGCCGGTGCTTACAGAAAGCTGCGGCAATTCCGCGGGCTCCATTTCAACGGCCATCCAGTCACGGTCTACCAGCAGCTTAAGCATGCCCCGCTGGTCTTCAAACAGCTCTTTAAAATCGGTATGCGAAATAATCAGCGGCGGATGGGTATCAGACAGCATGTAGGCAATCCGCTCTGCCGGGTAGCCGGGATCTACCGGCACATAGGCGGCACCGGCTTTCAGGATGCCCATAATGCTAATGATCATTTCAGCAGAGCGCTCCAGGCAAATGGGCACCAGCGTTTCGGGGGCTACGCCTTTCTTTATGAGATAATGCGCCAGCTGGTTACTCTTTTCATCCAGCTCGTTGTAAGTGAGCGGCTCGCCGTTAAAGGTGAGCGCAGTATGGTTTGGCTGAGCTGTTACCTGCTCCCGGAACATATCCAGGAAGGTTTTCCCTTCCGGATAAACGGTTTGCGTGCTGTTAAAGGCACCTAGCAGCTGTATGCGTTCTGCCGGCAGCATATAGTCAAGCTGCTGAATGGGCCGTTGAGGGTGCGCTATCACTTGTTCCAGCAGCTGTTTGAAATGATTGATCAGCCGCTTTACGGTTTCTTTATCGTAGATGGCTTCATTGTATTGCACAATAATCTGAAGGGCATCTGCTCTTTCCACAAAAGATACCAGCAGGTCAAATTTCGCCATGCAGGCGCCCCTGTCTATCACCTCATTTTCGGCTATGCCTGAAACATCCCATCCATGCCCCTTTTCGCGCTGGTTTTGCAGCACCATGGTTACGTCGTATAAAGGCGAGCGGCTTGGGTCGCGCTGCAGGCCCATTTCATCAATCAGCCGGTCAATAGGGTATACCTGGTGGTCGTATGCCGATAACGTAGTGTTTCTTACCCGGTCAAGCAATTCCGAAAAACTTTCTGTTCCCTTCAGCCGGGTGCGCAGGGCAAGGGTATTCACATAAAATCCTATCTGGTCATCCAGGTCGGCATGATCCCTGCCTGCTACCGGGCTGCCAATGATAATATCTTCCTGGCCGGTGTACCGGTAAAACAGCGTATTCAATACGGCCAGCAAACCCATAAACAAGGTTCCCTGCTGCTGCGCGCATAACTGCCCCAGCGCGGCTATATGGTCATAGCTGATAACGGCAGACAGCTCGCGGCCGCCATAGGTAAGCACCGGAGGCCGGGTCATATCTGAGGGGATGGACAGTACCGGAAGCTCGCCGGACAATTGTTCCAGCCAGTATTGGCGGTGTTGCTGAAAGCGGTCTGTGAGCAGCTCCTGCTGCTGCCACACCGCGTAATCCTTATACTGGATGGCGGGGGCAGGTACATCCTCCACAACGCCGGTGCTATAGGCCCGGTAGTTTTCCAGCACCTCCCGGCCCAGTATTTCCATAGACCAGCCATCGCTGATGATATGGTGGATGTTAAAGCTGAACACGTAACGGTCTGGTCCCAGCCTGATCAAAGCAGTGCTGAACAAGGGCCCTTGTGACAGATCAAATATTTTTCCGGCTTCGGCTAACAGGAAGGCCTTTACTTCGTCCGGCGCGGCGCCTTCAAAATCGTGGTAGGCCACTTCGCAAAAACCTGCGCTCAGGGGCAGCACTACCTGCCTTATTTCGCCTTTCTCATTAAGGCGGAATACTGTTCTCAGTATTTCATGGCGGCTTACCAGGCGTGCTATCGCCTTCTCAAATACCTCCTTGCTGAACTGGCCGTTGAGGTAGCGGTGCCCTGCCAGGTTATAGGCCCGTGAGGCTTCTTTTTGCTGGGAGGCCAGCCACAATCTCCGCTGGCCGTTTGATACCGGGTAGTCGGGGGCAGGGGCGGCCTTTTCAATCCGTTTATATTCCTGCCGGGTGTCGTGCTTTTTCAGGTAATGCAGCAACGCCGGCTTATTCTCTTTTACGCGGCTGATAATATCGGGCGATATATCCTCATCGCTGTCATAAATCAGCTTCAGATCGTTCTCCACGAGCGATAAGCGGATATTCTTCTCTGCCAGTGCCTGTATGAAGTCTTTCATGTGATTGCATTAAGTAGTGATGGCTTTTATTTTCCGTCAGATGATCATTTCCTTCTTTTCTTTCCGTTCGGTTTTTCCTTCGTGGCTGCTAACCTCTTTGATGGAGCGGATGCTGTTCATGATCTCTATTTCTTCGGCAAATGATTTGATATTGGGTGTTTTGAAGAATATCTCGATGGATATTTCCACGTTGAATTCGCGGTGTATCTTTTTAGCCAGCGTCATGGCTTTGAGGGAATCTCCTCCCAGGTCAAAGAAGTTATCCAGCACGCCTATTTTCTCAAACCCGAAAAACTCGGTCCATAACGCGGCCAGCTTTTTCTCGATCTCTGTTTCAGGCGCTTTGTAAGCAGTTGACAGCTCGGGCCTGTCCAGCGTGGCCTGCACCGGTGCTCCCGGTTCTTTCTTTTCGGGCTGCGCGGCAGGCGTGTTTACATACCTGTTAATACGCTCCTGCAGGTCAGATACAGAAACCACCACCTGGGCGGCGCCCGGCAGTTGCAGCGACCGTTCAAATACTTCCGGCATTTCCGGCCGGTTAATAACACTGGCGCCGGCGCCTTCCTGCTTCAGGGAAAGGCCGTCGAGGTTTACGCTGATGATGTTGGTGCCTTTTGCGGAGAGCTGCTGCGCAAAAAAGTCCATGAAGCTGTTGGCCGCTGCATAAGCGGCAAAGGTGAGGCCGCCAAGCACGGTAGAGATACTGGATGAAAGCCAGTAAAAGTCGGGGCGGTCGTTCTCAAACGTGCGAACGATGTTCAGCAGGCCTTTTATCTTGGGGTTGAAATGATGATCCATTTCCGGCTGGCGGATATATTCAATCGGCTTATTGCTCCGGGGGTCTGTAAACCCTGCGAGGTGTACGATGCCGTGTATGGCGCCGAACTGCGCCAACACCTGCTCCCTGCACGCTGCCAAACTCTCATCATTACTGATGTCTGCAGCATGGTACTCCACTGTACCCGGCAATTCCTTTAACCTGTTCAGGGTTTTCAATTTATCGCCGCTGCCGGCGGTGAGCTGTGTGCGGCCCAGGAGTATAACATTTGCTTCGTAAACAGATAGCAGATGCTCCGCCAAACAAACACCCAGCTGACCAAGGCCGCCGGTGATAAGGTAAGTGCCTTTTTTTCGGATGGTATTGCCGGGGGCAGCTGCTATGGAATGCGGGGTGAACTTGCCGGTCCAGCGCAGCCCGTTCCTGAAGGCCAGCACCCGGTCTGTTTCATTGTGCCTGGTTTCATGATAAAGCTGCTGCGCTACCTGCTGCGGGTCATCATCAGCCGCTATATCAATACAGCAGCTAAAGAAGGAAGGCGCTTCCTGCGACAGCACCTTGCAATATCCCAGCGCCAGTGCAGCGCCCAGGTTGTTCTGGGGCTCTGTTCCCAGCACCTGCTGCAAACCGCTGGTTACAAGCACCAGCTTCCGGGGTGTTTTTATATCCTGGAACTGCAGGTTGCTGTGAAGACGAAGCAGGAACCGGAAATGCGCGTCCAGCTGCTCGTTTGCAGACTGGCTAATGCAGCTCCACATATAAACAACCTGGTCAAACTCAAAATCCTGTGCTTTCATCCATTCCCGCAGGCTTATTATATCGCGCTCGTTTTCTTCGTTTATCGTGATTGTATTACCGGGCTGCGCTTCAAACTGCCTGCCCTTATTAACAACCACCACCCGGTTGCCTGTTGCTATAAGCCGGTTGATGAGCGCTGAACATGCGGCGCTGTTATCGGAGAAGAAGAGATAATTTTTCCCTTCCCAGGCAGCAGCGCCGGCAGGCCGGAAAGACCGCTCCCAGGTTGGCAGGTAAAACCATTCTGACAAATCTTTCTTTCCGCCTGCTGTGGTGGTGGCACCCAGCTCCTGGTGTATGAGCTGAAAGGCATTAATATCGGTTGTAAAGAAAGATTTGTCGAAGGCGTAGGCAGGTACCGGAACAATCCTTCTTTCTTCGGGCCCGTACACTGCATCCCAGTTAATGGCAACGCCCTGCAGCCATAACATGCCCAGCCTGTCTGTAAGCAGCTCCTGGTCATGGAAGGCTTCTTTCGGATGCCGGATGGTGTTGATGGCCAGGTTTTTTCCTTTAAACGCCTTATCCACCTGCTGGCAAAAACTCTTTAAAGCAGTACCGGGGCCTATTTCCACGAACACGGTTTTGCCCTTTTGCGCCAGCTCTGAAACAGCATTTGAAAAAAGAACCGTAGCACGGATATGGTCGGACCAGTATTGGGCCGACAGCGCCTCGCTGCCGATTAGCTTACCTGAAATATTGGAGTAAAAGGGAATTTTGGGCATAGACAGTGAAACGCCTGCAACCATCTTCTTAAAATCTTCCCTTATCGGGTCCATCATAGCGGAGTGGAAAGCATGGGAGGTTTTCAGCTTTGTGAAAGCTACACCCTTTGCTTCCAGGCCGGATGATAAAGCCCCGATCTCCTCATGGGTGCCGGACACTACGCAGTATGCCGGTGCATTAACAGCTGCAATGTTAATATTGCCGCCCAGCAGGGGCCTTACTTCTTCCTGCGCCATGGGCAGCGCCAGCATGGCCCCGCTTTCCACGCTGCTCATGAGCCGTGCACGTTCCAGCACAATACGAAGGCCATCATCGAATGTAAATACTTCGCTTATACAGGCGGCCACCAGCTCGCCGATGCTATGGCCTACCATACAGTCGGGCTTTATACCCCAACCCATCAGCAGCTTGGCCAGCGCATATTCAAAAATGAACAGCAGCGGCTGCGCATAGGCGGTATTGTTTATCTTATTGTCCTGCGATGCTGCTGCATCATTAAACAGGATGCTGCGGTAATCTTCGCCTGTTAAGGCTTCCAGCTTTTGCAGCCCGTCATCAAGCAATGCCCTGAATGCGGGTTCGGCCTGGTACAGGTCTTTTCCCATATTCACGTACTGGCTTCCCTGCCCGGAAAACATGAAAACAACGGCAGGAGGGGCTGCGGTTTCCAGCTCACCGCTTTTCCCATCATGGCAACGGCTTTCAGCGCCGTTTTGCTCATGCACCAGGAAGTGGCGGTACTTATAGTGCTTTCTCCTTTTCTGCAGCGTATGGGCGATATTGTTAATGCTGTTATTGGTGTCGGAGAGGTAAGCCTTTACCTCTTCTATATAGTCACTCAGCGATGTTCTTGTTTTTGCCGATAACGTGAGCAGGTTATACCTGCGGCCGGCAGGAGCCGGTTCCTGCACCGGGGGCGCTTCTTCCAGCACCAGGTGCGAGTTGGTGCCGCCTATGCCGAAAGAGCTGACGCCGGCGCGCAACGGCTCATTATCCTTACGCTCCCACTTGCGCAATGCGGTGTTTACATAAAAGGGGCCGTCGGCAAAATCGATCTCGGGGTTGGGCTTATTGAAGTGAAGGCTGGGAGGGATCTCCCTGAACTTCATGGCCAGCGCGGTCTTGATCAGTCCTGCCAGGCCTGCAGCGCTGTCCAGGTGACCTAAATTCGACTTCACCGATCCGATGGCGCAATGTTTATCCTTATTTTTTCCAAATGCGTAGTTCAATGCGGCTACTTCCACGGGGTCGCCCAGCCGGGTGGCTGTGCCGTGCGCTTCCAGGTAAGATACCTGCTCCGGGGCAATGCCGGCAAACTTATGGGCCATCATAATACATTCAGCCTGTCCAACAGTGCTGGGCGCTGTATAGCCTACTTTGCGGTTACCGTCGTTATTTACGGCCGTGGCTTTAATAACAGCGTAGATGTGGTCTTTGTCATTAACAGCATCTTCCAGGCGTTTTAATACTACAATACCAATACCTTCTCCTGCCGTGGTACCGGAGGCTTTCTCGTCAAAGGTGCGGCAATGGCCATCCCTGGAGTTGATCATACCCTCCTGGTATTTATAACCGATTGTATTGTTTGTTTTAATGCTTACGGCGCCGGCAAGGGCCATGCTGCATTCCCGCATCAGCAGGCTTCTGCAGGCCATATGCACCGCTACCAGCGAGGTAGAGCAGGCCGTGTCCACATAACAGGCGGGGCCTCTCAGGTTCAGCTTATACGCTACCAGCGTGCTGATAAAGCTTTTGTTGGCAATGATGTTGGCAAAGAAGGGGTCTACATCCGCCTTCATTCTTTCCAGCAGGCTGTAGGCCATCCAGTTGGTATTTTCGCTGGCGCCGGCAAACAGCCCGATCTTATCTTTATAATCATACGGATTGTAGCCGGCATCGTCCAGCGCTTTCCAGGTATGCTCATGAAACAGTCTTATCTGCGGGTCCATGAGGCCGGCTTCTTCTTTCGTATACCCGAAGAAAGCGGCGTCGAATGAATTTTTGCTGTCTATGCGGGAACCGATCTTAATGTAAGTATCATCTTTCAGCAGGGCGCTGTCCATGCCTTTGTCCAACAGCTCTTCTTCTGAATAAAAGTGCACCAGCTCTTTGCCTGCGCGTATATTCTTCCAAAACTCCCTGATGTTCCGTGAACCAGAGAACCTACCGGACATGCCGATGATAGCAATATCTTTCTTGCTCATATTTTTAATGTTTTATGGACAATAATTTTTAAAGACGATTAACAATTACCTTAATGCGGGGGTGGGGTTAATGGCGGGGTATTACTCTTCAAAAAGCTCAATGGCATCGTTCAGAACCTCAGCGTTCTCCAGGGTATTTTCCTGCAGCATGGATGTACAGGAAAGGTTGTCGCCAAAATAATTTTCGGCAAGGTCCCGCACATTGGTATATTCAAACAGGGCGCTTACTTTTAAGCCGGCATTGAATGATTTATTGATCAGGGAATTTATTTTTATCAGTGACAGGGAATTGGCGCCAATGTCAAAGAAATTGTCTGCTATGCCAATATCCCCCGGCTGCTTTCCTAATACCGATGCTATTATCTCCACCAGCTTCTCCTGCACGTTATTTTCCGGGGCAACATATTCCGCCTCTTCATTCAACCTTATTCCCACCGGGGAGGGAAGCGCTTTGCGGTCTATTTTACCGTTTACCGTCAGCGGCATCTCTTCGAGCTTTATGATGTAGGAAGGCATCATGTATTCCGGGATCCTGTTCCTGAGCTGCTGCTTCAGCGCGGCAATGCCTGTTGTGCTGCCGGTTACGATGTATGCCGCAATATAATCACCGCCATCATCGGCCTTCCAAATGCGTACAGCTGCGGATTCCACCGCTTCCATCTCCAGCAGGGCATGCTCTATTTCACCCAGCTCAATACGGTGCCCGCGTATCTTCACCTGGTCATCGGCCCGGCCCATATACTCAATATTGCCGTCGGGCAGCCAGCGGGCCAGGTCGCCGGTGCGGTACAGCCGTTCGCCCTGCACATAAGGGTGTTTAATGAAACGCGCAGCTGTCAGGTCTTCCCGCTTCAGGTAACCGCGCGCCAACTGAACGCCCCCGATATACAGCTCACCGGTTATGCCTACCGGCACCAGGCCGCCGGCTGCATCCAGCACATACAGCGAGGTATTGGCCAACGGGCCGCCGATAGTTGTTCTATTGCCTTCCAGCACCGGGTGGTGCGACAGGCTGGCGCATACGGTAGATTCCGTAGGCCCGTATGCGTTAACCAGGTGCACGCCCTGTGCCGCAAGAATGCCGGCCATTTCCAGGTTCAGCGGCTCCCCTGCGGAAACCACTGTTTTAAACCGGCCGATGATGTCTTTTATAGCCAGCTGAAAAGAAGGCGGCAAAACGGCTACGGATATATTGTGCGCGCTAATGAGCGCAGCCAGTGCATCTACCGACATAATATCTTCCCTCGAAGGCAATACCAGGTAACCGCCGCTTAGCAGGGTATTGAATATCTCGTAGCAGGAAGCGTCGAAACTGAAAGGCGCAAACTGGAGGGTGCCCATGCCTTTTTCCAGCCGCAGCTCTGCTGCCTGGCTCAGGGCAAGGTTAACAACCCCTTTATGTTCTATGAGCACGCCTTTAGGCTTGCCGGTAGAACCGGAGGTATAAATAACATAGGCAAGCTGGCCGGGCTGCAGCGCTGCATCAGGGGCCTGTTCGGGCTCCATTTCCACCGCAATCCAATCCCTGTCTACAAACAGCTTGAACGCCCGGGGATAGTCGTCAAGCAGGTCCCTGTAGAAAGTATGGGAGATGATCACCTGCGCATCAATATCGGACAGCATATAATTAATCCTTTCAACAGGATATGAAGGATCTACGGGCACAAAAGCACCGCCGGCCTTCAGGATGCCCAGTATGCTGATGATCATTTCAGCGGAACGGTCCAGGCAAACGGGCACCAGCGTTTCATGGCTTACTCCTTTTTTTAAGAGATAGCGGGCCAGCTGGTTACTCTTTTCATCCAGCTCGCGGTAGGTGAGTGACTGCCCGTCAGATATGAGCGCCACTGCGCCGGGATTAGCGGCCACCTGCGCGGCAAACAGGTCGATGATGGTTTTATTGCGTGGAAAATCATTAGCCGTATCATTAAATACATGCAGCAGCTGATGCTGTTCTTCCGCTGTCATGTACTCCAGCTTATTCAGCGGCGTATCGGGCGCCGTTGCGGCCAGCTTCAGCAGGCGGCTGAAATGTTTCATGAAGCGGTGAATGATTTCCGTATCATATACCGTAGCATTGTACTGCACCGCCATGTTAATGCCTTCGGCCCTTTCCGAGAAAACAATGTGCAGGTCGTATTTAGCAGTGCTTTCGCCTTCATCAATGATCTGGCCTTCGCTGCCGGCAGCATGTACGGTGTTGTCTTTTTCCTGCTGGTTTTGCAATACCATGGTTACATCAAAAATGGCGGAGCGGCTCATATCCCGGCGTATATCCATTTCCTGCACCAGGCGGTCAAAAGGATATTGCTGATGCGCATATGCGGCAAGCGTTACTTCCCGTACCCTGTTCAATAAGGCGGTAAAGCTGTCGGACCCGCTGAAACGGGTGCGCAGGGCCAGCATGTTGATATAGAAACCGATCTGGTCTGCCAGGTCGGCGTGCTCGCGCCCTGCCACTGCGCTGCCGATGATAATATCTTCCTGGCCGGTATAGCGGTGGAACAGGGTATTCATGAGGCTTACCAATCCCATGAACAGCGTGCATTGCTGGCGCTGGCATACCGCGCTTAGCTTTGCAACATCGTCATTGCCTATGAGCACAGAGAACTGGTGCCCTTCGTGCTGCATAATGGGCGGCCTTGTTTTATAAGCAGGCAGCGAGAGCACCGGCAGCTCTCCTGAAAGCTGTTCCAGCCAGTAAGCCTGGTGCCGGCGGTAAGCTTCGGTGAGCAGCTCGGCCTGTTCCCATACCGCATAATCCTTATACTGGATGGGCAGGGGCTGCAGCTGCGGATCGGCGTTCTGCAGGAAGGCTTCATACAGCTGCATCACCTCTTTCATCAGGATGTTCATAGACCAGCCATCGCTGATAATATGATGCATGTTATAGTAGCAGAGATATTTTTCCTCTTCAAGCCGGAACAACATTACCCTGAACAGGGGACCGTTTTCCAGGTCAAAGGGCCGGCTTTTATCTTTACGGATCATCTCATCCGCAATATCGCGGGCAGCGGCTTCATTCCGGAGGTCTTTATAGACGAACCGCAGCGGAAAATCTTCAGCAGGTAATACCCATTGCCTTGCCTGCCCGTCTTTTTCCCGGAAGATGGTTCTCAATATCTCGTGGCGCGCCACTACTGCTTTGATCGCGTGCTCGTAGGCAACCGCATCAAACGATCCATTCAGCTCCAGCACCCGGGGAATGTTGTACTCTATTGCATCTTTATTTATCTCGTACAAAATCCACAGGCGCAGCTGGGCAGATGACAGCGGATAAGAGGGCGCTGCTTCAGCACGTGGTATCTGCTGCCATGCCACTGCATTGTCTTTTATCTGCTGCAGGCAGGCGATCAGTTCTTCCTTATGCGCCCTTATTTGTGCAGTGATCTCCTGGGTTAATGCGCCTTTCGGATGTTTGAGGCTAAGACCGCCCTCACTATTCAGCTGCACGTTAATATCCAGGTCACGCAGCCGGGCTAAAAAAGCATCTATGCTTGTGATGGTAGACATACATGTATTGTTTTAATGGTAAGAAGGAAACGGAGGTTATATAGTGGTTTCCTCATATTCAACATTATCTGCGCGTTGTACCTGCAGGCTGTTGAGCGCCCAGCTGGTATTCAGTATTTTATTGGCGAGGTTTTCTATTGTAGGCTCTTCAAACATCTTCTGAATGCCAATCACCACGCCAAATTCCTTTGATACACGGAACAGGATTTTGATGGCTTTGATGCTGTGACCACCCAGCTCAAAGAAGTTGTCCCTTACGCCGATCTCTTTTTCTGTTCCCATTACCTCTTTCCATATTTCCACCAGGCGTTGTTCCACTTCGTTGCGGGGAGCCAGGTACGGGGTTGCTGTAGCAGTGATGTCCGGTGCGGGCAGCGCGCGTTTATCCACTTTGCCGTTGGTAGTAAGCGGCAGCTTATCCAGCTGTACGTAATGGCAGGGCACCATGTATTCCGGCAACCGGTCCAGCAGCCTGCGGCGTAATGCTTCCACATCCACCACATGCCCGCTCACCAGGTAACCTACCAGGTACTTATCCCCACCTGCTCCCTCACGCGGCTGTACCACCGCTGATACCATACCTGCTTCTTCCAGCAGCACATGCTCTATCTCGCCCAGCTCTATCCGGTAACCATTTATCTTCACCTGGTCATCGGCACGGCCAAGGTATTCCATCACCCCATCCGGCCGCCAACGGCAAACATCGCCGGTCCGGTACAGCCGGCCGCCTGCATGCAGCGGATCGGCTATAAAGCGTTGCGCCGTCAGCTCCGCACGGTTCAGGTAACCGCGCGCCAGCTGGCTGCCCCCTATGTATAGTTCACCGCTCACACCCACCGGCACCAGCTGCCGGTTTTCATCCAGTATACAGGCATATGTGTTCCCGACCGGGCGGCCGATGGGCATGCTGCCCTCCGGTAAAACATCTCCCCGCCCGATCCGCTGTACGATACAGCCTACCGTTGATTCCGTAGGACCGTATTCGTTATAGATCTCTATATCTGCATTCAATGCCTGTAACACCAGCACCTGGCTGCGCTTCAGCTCTTCACCGCCTACGATGATGCGGCTTACATCTGTTGTACCACCCTGCAGCAGCTCTATGTGTGCCGGCGTGCACTTCACCAGGTTCATACCGCTGCCTGAACGGAATATATCGTTGAGCACTTCTCCCACGGCCTGGTCCTGCCCATACACCACCAGCTCTCCGCCGCTTACCAGTGTGCCCAGGATGCTGGTCACCGTAAGGTCAAACGATAAGGACGTGAACAGCGGTACCCGGTAATGGCCGCTATCCCGGTAATAGGTTTGCAAGCAGTAGTGAAGGTAGTTCCACAGGCTGCCATGCTCGATCTGCACGCCCTTTGGATGGCCCGTTGAGCCCGA
>NZ_DASTRI010000275.1:0-7186 GCF_035761305.1 Chitinophaga sp.
TATATTGAGTTTGCACCGGGGCAGCAGGTAGAGGCCAAAGTAGCTTCTTCCTATATCAGCCCTGAGCAGGCCTCCCTCACACTACAGCGTGAGTTGGGCAGCTTTGCAAAATTTGAAGATACGCACCGCGCCGCTGATAAGATATGGAATGCATTGCTGGGCCGAATGAAGGTGGAAGGCGGAACAGCGGATCAGAAAGCTACTTTCTATTCGTGTTTGTATCATGCCAACCTGTTTTCCCACCAGTTCTTTGAATATGATAAAGACGGGCAGCCGTATTATTACAGTCCTTACGATGGAAAGGTGCACCCAGGCTATATGTACACCGATAACGGGTTCTGGGACACTTTCCGTGGGCAGTTTCCGCTGAACACCATCATGCACCCCACCATGGAGGGGCGTTATGTACAGGCCCTGCTGGATGCGCAGCAGCAATGCGGGTGGCTGCCGGCATGGTCATTCCCGGGAGAAACAGGCGGCATGCTGGGCAATCATGCTATTTCCCTGCTTGCAGATGCATGGGTAAAAGGTATTCGCACCTTTGACCCGCAGCAGGCGCTGAAAGCATATTTTCATGAAGCCACCAATAAAGGCCCCTGGGGAAGCGCTAACGGCAGGCCGGGATGGAAGGAATATTATGAGATGGGGTATGTACCCTATTCAAAGCAAACGCTGGGCGCTACCTCCTGGACGCTGGAGTTTGCCTATGACGACTTTTGCGGCTACCAGCTGGCAAAGGCCACGGGACAGCCTTTTTACGAGCATATTTTTGCCAGGCAAATGTACAATTACAAAAACCTGTACGACTCCACTACCAGGTTTATGCGTGCAAAGGACAATGAAGGCCGGTGGATCACGCCTTTTGACCCACTGGACTGGGGCGGGCCTTATACAGAAGGCAATGCCTGGCACTGGACCTGGTCGGTATTCCAGGATGTGCAGGGCTTGATTAACCTCATGGGCGGCGATACGCATTTTACAGCTAAAATAGACTCGGTATTCAGCACGCCCGGCACCATCAAGGTAGGCGGATATGGGCAGGTGATCCATGAAATGACGGAAATGGCCGCTTTTAAAATGGGGCAATATGCGCAGGGGAATGAGCCGATCCATCACCTGGTGTACCTGTATAACTATGCCGGGCAGCCCTGGAAAACGCAGTGGCATGTACGGCAGATCATGCAAAATATGTACAACGCTACCGAGAACGGCTATCCCGGAGATGAGGACCAGGGGCAGATGTCATCGTGGTACGTGCTGAGCGCTGCAGGCTTTTATAGCGTATGTCCGGGTACCGACCAGTATGTGATCGGCAGCCCGCTGTTCCCTGAAATGACGATCACGCTCGAAAACGGGAAACAGTTTTTGGTAGAAGCGGAACATAATAGCCCGGAGAATGTGTATATTCAATCCGCTACCCTTAACGGGCGGCCTTATACACATAACTGGATATCCCATGCTGACATTATGAAAGGTGGGGTACTCCACCTGGTAATGGGCCCAAAGCCTGCTTTGAATCGTGGAGGCGCACCGGAAGATCGTCCTTTTTCATTGACGGCAGTCCATTAAGGGTGGGATAATATGGTTTAAAAATGAGCACCCAACCACGTTTTACCGAGAAAAAGTACATGACTGTGTTTTTATTTGTAACCTCCCTGTTCTTTTGCTGGGGGGTGGCGCTTACGCTGGGAGATGTATTGAACCGGCATTTCCAGCAGGTATTGCATATCTCGAAATCACGTTCAGGGTTGGTGCAGCTGTCACTTTTCGGCGCATACGCGGTAATGGGCATACCCGCAGGGCTTTTCATGAAACGGTTTGGCTATAAAAAGGGCATTTTGCTGGGGCTTGGGTTATATGCATTGGGAGCGTTCCTGTTTATTCCGGCGGCAGATGCCGCTTCTTTTAATTTCTTCAGGGGCGCGCTGTTTGTGCTGGCCTGCGGGCTGGCCACCCTGGAAACCGTTGCGCACCCGTTGATAGCGTCGCTGGGCGATCAGCGCACCAGCGACCAGCGGATCAATTTTTCCCAGTCGTTTAACGGGCTGGGAGGGGTGATAGGCCCGGCAATCGGAAGCTATTGCATCCTGAAAACAGGGCAGGAACATTCCGAGAGCGTAATAGCTGTAAGAAATTTGTACATGGTGATAGGCATTGTAATTGCATTGCTGGGACTTGTTTTCCTTTTTATTAAAATGCCGCCGCTGCATTCGGTGTATACTGCAGGTGATGGCATAAGCCATGTAAGGCAGCTGGCCCGGCGAAAGCATTTTGTATTTGCCGTGGTGGCCCAGTTTTTTAACGTGGCGGCGCAGGGGGGCACCTGGGCTTATTTCATTAATTACGGGCACGATGTAATGGGGCTGAGCGACGAAAGGTCGGGGTACTTTTTTTCCCTGAGCATTATGATGGTGATGGCCGGCCGTTTTGCCGGTACCGCTTTAATGCGTTTCATAGCGCCTTATAAGCTGCTGGCAATTTTTGCAGGCATGAATATACTGATGTGCATTATTGTAGCGCAGCAGTTTGGCTGGGTATCATTCATTGCCCTGATTATGATCAATTTCTTTTTCAGCATTATGTTTCCCACGATCTTCAGCCTGGGGCTGAAAGACCTGGGAGCGCATACGCAGCAGGCTTCGTCCTTTATTGTAATGGGCGTGGTAGGCGGCGGCATATTTCCACCGCTGATGGGCTTAATTGCAAATCACAGCGTGGCTGAGGCATATTACCTGCCGATTATCTGCTACCTGGTGATATTGCTCTTCGGCTACCGCTATCCAAGGTTGGCTAAATTTTAATTTATTTTTGATATTAAATCACTTCTTGTGAAGAAACTAAGAATCAAGGACATCGCAAAGGACTTGAGCATATCCAAAACCGCTGTGTCTTTTATCCTCAACGGAAGGGCGCAGGAGAAAAGGATCAGCGAAGAGCTGGTGGAGCGCGTGGAGAAGTATATACAGCAGGTGGGATTCAGGCCCAGTCCTATTGCCCGTGGTTTAAGAACAGGAAAGTCACATATCATTGGCCTGATGGTGGAGAGCATATCTGACCCCTTCTTTGCAACAATAGCCCGTTTGATTGAGAATGAGGCTTACAAAAAAGGCTATAGGATCATCTATTGCAGTACAGATAATGATACCGAAAAAACAAAAGAGCTGATCAACGTGCTGCGTGAAAGGAACGTTGACGGCTATATTATTTCACCGCCCACCGGGGTGGAAAAGGAGCTTAATGAGCTGATAAAGGCCGGCATGCCGGTGGTGATGTTTGACCGCTACCTGATAAAAGTAAAAACAGATTATGTTGTTATTGATAATGAGTTCAGCGCGGAAAACGCTACCCGTTACTTAGTGAAACAGGGGTACCGGAATATCGGGTTTATTACTTTCTCGTCGTCCCTCACACAAATGAAAGGCCGCATGAAGGGATATAGGAATGCTATTAAAGAAGAAGGGCTCAGGCCTTATGTGCTGGAAATAGATTATACCCCCGAGCAGAAAGTAATGGTGCAAACAGTACGCGATTTCCTGACGGCGCACCCCCGGCTGGATGCCGTGCTGTTTGGCGCTATACAGGCAGGCGCCTGCGGGCTGAAAGCGGTTACACAGCTGAAGATGAAGGTGCCGCAGGATTTAGCCATGATTTCGTTTGACGATCATGATATTTTTGAGCTGTTTTCCACGCCGGTAACAGCTATTGAGCAACCCATCGAAAAAATTGCACACCGGGCGATCAGCTTATTGCTGGACCGGCTGGATGCGGAGAACGGGGGCGGGGATGTAAAGGAAATTGTGCTGAAAACCAGGCTAAGGGTAAGGGCGTCGTCGGCAGGGGTGAAGTAGGCAAATGCAAACAGGACGTCTTCAACCGCTTCCAGGTTGTAACTAAACCCCAGGCCATTCCGGTTGTTGCCAATTATATTTCATGAGCCGGTTAATTCATTTAACCAGCTCACAGTATGGCAAGCGTTATATTATCCGCTCATAAATACTTATATTTATAATAGCTATTGAACCCAAAACAAATAACCCTATGGCAACCCACGTTAACTCATCTTCCAAAATTGCAGCAACGCTATTGTTCCTGCTTCCGCTATTCAGCATGCCCGCAATGGCCCAGGTAACATGGCCGGCTGGCCAGCTGCTGCCTTCGTTTCCTGCACCGGCACAAACCCAGGACCTTATTATTCTCCGTGAAACCTCCACCCGCTGGGAGGGGGAAGGTCCGGCGCTCAGCCATCACACCGGCCGGCTGGAAACCGATGGCTGGCTTTGCCAAACCGGCATTGATGCCGCCAATGAGCACATGATCTTTGGTCCGTATGATACCAGCATACCGCCCGGGCCTAATGTAGCCGAGTTCCGTATGAAAACCGACAACAATACCGCCAATAACGATCCTGTGGTGGATATTGATGTAAGGAACGCTACTACCGGCCAGATACTGGCGTCGCAAACCATTACCCGCACGCAGTTTCCCGTGGCATCCAATTACGTGAGCTTTACGCTGCCCTTTACCATGCCGGCCGCCAACCAGTCCATAGAGCTGCGCGTATTCTGGCGCGGTACTGCTTATACAAAGGTAGATTGGGTGGCCGTGCAGCAAAACGGCTCTTCCGCGGAAATGTACCTGTTTTCATCGCTGAAAGGCATTATAAACAGAACGCAGCCGCGCATCTTCTCCTATGAAGGCGATGCCTTTGCAGAAGGGCAGTACACCTGGCTGCAGTCTTTAGGCTTAAACTGGTCCGAGCCTGCCGATAAATGGGACCTGATCACCAAATACCGCAGTGAAATAAACGGCCTGATTGTGTATGATCCTGCGCAGATACATACCGTTAACCTGGCTACTGCAATGGCAAAAGACCTGCATGCGCTGATCGCCTCTCCGCTATTGCTCACAAGGCTAACCGCTGCGCCGTATAATTTGCCCATACTGGCAGACCTGCGCGGCCAGTACACCAGCAAGCTGCAGGTGTACCAGGCATTGTACAATAATTACTGGCCTAATATCGATCACCGGTTACTGATAGGGTTAAACCCCGATGTGCATAAAGCCGCCCTGCGCGAGTATGCCACCGCGTTAGGCGCTGCCGTTGTTTGGCTGGATCCCAATGTAAGCGCGGAAAGCACCTTGCTGAACAGCTTCCTGTCTTCCATGCCGGCCGGCGCAAACTATATGGGATGGTGGCCGGAGGAGCAGCCCGGTGTGCAAAGGGTTTCAACCTACGGTTTCACCACTATTGCCAGCGACTGGTGCAGCAACCTTACAGTGCACAGCGGCATGCCCCGTACCATTAATATCAAACCCATACCGCCAAAACCAACGCTGCAGAACAAAATATATGTTGCCTTTATATTAAGCGACGGCGATAACCTGCAGTATGTAGAACACTTGATGCGGAAGCTCTGGAATGATCCGGGCCGCGGCACAGTGCCTATGGGATGGACGCTGTCGCCTGCCATGGTAGACGCCATGCCGGGCGCGTTGAACTACTACTGGCAAAGCTCCACGGATAACGATAACCTCATCTCCGGCCCTTCCGGCTATGGCTATACGTACCCTAACAGCTGGCCTGATCAAAGCCTGCTGAACCAGTTTGTTGCCAAAACAGCAGCTTATAACCAGCAGGCCGGTTTCCGGGTTATTACGGTATGGAATACGATTACCGGCGGCATTAACCAGAATGTGGGAGAAACCTATGCGCGGTATGCGCCTACCCTGCTGGGTGTAACGGCTCAGAATACCGGCGGCGGGCTTACTGTTTATAACGACAGTCTTCCCGGCATGGCGCTGTCGTGCAATTACTGTACGAACGAGCAGGCCATAAAGGACGCTATTTCCGCTGCTGCTGCAGGATGGAACGGCACGTCGCCGCGCTTCATTATCATACAGGCGCAGCCCTGGCAGGGTGTAACGCCCACCAGTTTCAAGAATGCGGCCAATTCGCTTAGCACCGACTATATAGTGGTACGTCCCGATCATATTTTCCAGCTTATCCGCGAAGCCAATGGTCTTCCGGTTGATCCGGGCAGTGCACCGCTTTTCGTGAAAATGCCGCAGTTATATGATACATTAACAGGTTATGCGAAAGAGCAGCGGGAGGGCGTACCGCGCTTTTAAATAACAACCAATTGGCGTATTTTCATTATATCAGGTCCTGATCTCCCTTCTCATGAACAAATAATACGAAAGCGCAAAGCATACCACTGTTGCGGCTATAAGCCCGCTCACCTGCGGCCATACGATCATCAGGCTTTCACGTACAGAAAGCGGCGAAGGTATGGCGCCCGCCATCTGCTCCATGGTTAACGGCCCAAGGCTGCGCACAGAAGGCATCAGCAGGGTAGTTGTGGCATCGGTATACAATTGGCTGGGCACCAGGCGCAGCACGGTCATGATTACCCCGTTGTACGACGCTACCTGCTCCTGGCTCAGGCTACCCGGGTCAGGAAGGAGTGCGCTCACGATGATCCTGAGCAGTATCTGGTAAAACACGGTAAAGAATAACCAGATGGCAATGGCGGTGAGCGCGGAGGTAGCGGTTTGCCGGAACTTTACAGACAGCAATATGGCCAGGTTCAGCCAAAACGCAACATAGATCACGCTAAGCACCGTAAAGCACATGATCCGGATAAATTCCGCCGGCTCCATTTTTACGCCGGTTACAATCAGCCCTCCGCCTATCATCAGCAGGCTCAGTGAAAAGAACAGGGTGCTGATCACGATAATAGACGCAACGAATTTTGCATTTATCAGCGAGTCCCTGTACACCGGTTGCGCCATCAGGCGTATCAGCGTGCCGTTGGACTGTTCGGAATTAATAGCGTCAAAGCCAAGGGCAATGCCCAGCAAAGGCCCCAGGAAGCCGATAAATACATGAAAAGGCGGCAGCGATCCATCTGTAGTGGTGAGCAGCTTCAGGTACAGGTACAGGTGGTCGGGGTCCCGTACGTTTGACACTGCCTTGCTGATGTTAGCCATTGACACATACAGCGAGCCAAGAAAGGTGAACAGGATAAGCCCTGCCAGTATAATGAACCGCCAGCTGCGTACCTGGTCGGCCACCTCTTTGCGTACCATCACAAAAAAAGGACTGGTTGCCGTGGCAGGCAGCAGCCCCGGAACATTATTGTTTCCTGGGCCTGCGGAGAAAAGACCTTTGAAAAAGACCAGTTGA
>NZ_DASTRI010000276.1:0-5632 GCF_035761305.1 Chitinophaga sp.
CAGTGTCAATTTCATACATGTCATCTACCAGCGGGTTAAATTTCTTTTGCAGCTGCCTGCCTTCCCTGGTCAGGAAAATAAGCTTGTTACGCCGGTCGTTTTCATCGGCGGCGCGCAGCACCAGGTTGCGCTTTACCAGGTTATCTATCAGGTAGGTGGTGCTGGATTTATCTTTGATGATAAAATCCGCGATCTCCTGCTGGTTCACTCCATCCTGCCGCCACAGGAAAACCAGCACTTCCAGCAGCTCAAAGGAAATGTCAAACTGGTATTCCCGCAGCTTTACCTGTATGTGCTGGCGCATAATGGTGCGCAGCTCCCGTATGGACTTGGTAAGGTCGCGCGCCAGCTCTGTAATGTTGTTCGTAGCCGTCATGCAAACAAAATTATTGTTTTTAACATTAGTGCGCCGCATCAGCAAGGCTCACCCTGTTTTTGGCAGCTTTGATCAGCAGCAGCACAAAAGGCACACATACCAGGAACATAACGCCCACCCACAGGAACACATCCATGTAAGACAGTACCGTAGCCTGTTTCATTACCGATGCATCCAGCAGCGCATATGCTTTGTTTTGTGAAGTGGTCATGTCAAATCCTTTGCTGTACATACCGGCCGACAGCTGCGCTACCCGCTGCTGCACATCCGGCGAGTTAATATCAAGATGGCTTACCAGCGTGCTGCGGTGCAGGTCTGTTTGCCGCGTTACAAAAGTAGAGATCAATGCTATCCCAAAAGCGCCGCCCAGCTGCCGCATCATGCCTGAAAAGGCGGCGCCCTGGCCAATTTCTTTTCCCTGCAGGGTAGAGAGCGACATAGTGCTGATGGGCACAGACAGCAGCCCCAGGCCAAACCCGCGGATGATCAATATCCAGAAAAAATCATGCGCGCTGGTATCGGGCGTTAATATCTTGTAGGATAGGTAGCTGTAAATAAAGAACACCGTCATGCCAACGGCAATCAGGTATTTCTGGGAAATGCCGCGTTGTATTAATATGGCCACCACGGGCATCATAACAGCTACAAACAAAGTACTGGGCAATTGCAGCAGGCCCGATTGTTCGGCGGTCCAGCCCAGCAGGGTTTGTGTGTACAGCGGTATCACAAAGGTAGAGCCGAACAGTCCAAACCCCATGATAAAGGACAATATTACGCCTATACGTAAGTTGCCGTTCCGCAATACCCGCAGCTCCACCACGGGGAAGCGCACCACCAGCTGCCGCCATATAAAAAAGAACAGGCCAAATACCGCGGTAACAGACAGGATAATGATCAGCGGGCTGTTGAACCAATCTTCCTCCTGCCCCTTTTCCAGCACAAACTGCAGGGAGGATATACCAACGGCCAGCAGGGCAATGCCTAACCAATCAACCTGGCTGGCGCTGCGTTTTTGCTCATATTGCGGGCTTCGTACGTACTGCAGCGTTAGCAGCGCTGCAATGGTGCCTACGGGAATGTTGATGTAAAAAATATACGGCCAGCTGTAGTTATCAATAATATAGCCGCCCAGCGGCGGGCCCAGGGTAGGGCCTACAATTACACCCAGGGTGTAAATGGCCTGAGCCGTGGCGCGTTTATCCGCGGGCCAGCTTTCTGTAATAATGGTTTGGGAGGTTACCAGCAGGGCGCCGCCGCCCAGGCCCTGTAAAAAGCGGAACAGCACCAGCTCCCATATGTTGGTGGCATTACCGCACAGGAAAGAGCAAACGGTAAAGAGTACAACGGAAACGGCAAAATAGTTCCTTCTGCCAAATTGCTGGGAAAGCCAGCTGGTTAAGGGCACAATAATTACATTGGCCAGGGAGTAAGCGGTAATTACCCAGCTTACCTCATTCAGGGTAGCGCCCAGGCTGCCCCGCATATCGGGCAAAGCCACGTTTACAATAGTCGTATCAATGATCTCCAGTAAAGCACAAACAACAGCAGTAATGGTAACGATCACTCTTCGGGATCCATATTCAATTAGCGATGGAAGCTGTTCCATATCTCAATCTCTCCGGTAAATTTCTGGCAGCAAAGGTACGGTAAATTAGTTTGATTTCAAACTAATTTACCGGTTAATATGTACCGTTGAAATACCGGCAATTGAACGGATTTTTAAACCTTGTTCACCCGGCGTTACCGCTCACATGCAAACCGCACCGGGACAAGAAGAGATTATTTTAGTAACTTATGGTTGCACACAGCTGCGTTACGTAAGCTAACTATGTTAAAAAATAACCCGTATGAAAATATTAGTCAAGGTTGTGCCCGCATTATTAGGCATGCTGCTGGGCAGCGCTGCCACAGCGCAGCAACATGCAAAGCCAAAAGCCGCGCGTCCGAATATTATTTTCATTCTTTCCGATGATCACGCCTACCAGGCCATCAGCGCTTATGGTAGCAGGCTGGTGCAAACACCCAACATAGACCGTATTGCAAAGGGCGGCGCTATTTTCCGCAATGCGCTGGTGGGCAACTCCATCTGCGGCCCCAGCCGCGCAACCCTGCTTACCGGTAAGTATAGCCACATGAACGGCTATACGTTAAATGAAAAAAAGTTCGATGTTACCCAGGAGCTGTTTCCCCGCATCCTGCAGCAGCACCATTACCAAACCGCCTGGATAGGAAAATGGCACCTGGGTGCATTGCCGCAGGGGTTTGATTACTACAACATCCTGCCGGGCCAGGGCCAGTACTATAACCCGGATTTTATTGAGAACGGCGATACCTCCCGCGCCAGCGGCTATGTGACAAACCTGGTAACGCAGTTTGCCGTTAACTGGCTGCAGCAAAGAGATACCGCCCGCCCGTTTATGCTGGTTGTAGGAGAAAAGGCCACGCACCGGGAGTGGCTGCCGGATATACAGGACCTGGGCGTATATGACAGTATTGATTTTCCCCTGCCGGAAAATTTCAATGACAGCTACCAGGGCCGTGTGGCGGCAATGAACCAGGATATGACCATTGCCCATACCATGCGCCTGAAGGAAGACCTGAAAGTGCATGCCGATTATGAGAAGAGCGGCATCTATAACCGCTTTAACCCGGAACAGAAAAAGGCTTTTATGGATTATTACGAAGGTAAGATAAGCAGGGAGTTTGATGAAAAGCACCTGGCCGGCCAGGCCCTGGTGCGCTGGAAATACCAGCGTTACCTGAAAGACTACCTGGCCACTGCCCGCTCGCTGGACCGTAACATTGGCGCTTTGCTCGATTACCTGGACCGCAGCGGCCTGTCGGAAAATACCGTGGTGATTTACGCGTCGGACCAGGGCTTTTACCTGGGCGAGCATGGCTGGTTTGATAAACGGTTTATTTATGAAGAGTCGTTGCGCACCCCCTTCCTGATCCGATACCCGGGCGTAATACAGCCTGGCACCAGTGTATCGCAGCTGATGGTGAATATTGATTGGGCGCCCACCCTGCTGGATATTGCCGGCGTGCAGGCGCCTGCCGGTATGCAGGGCGCCTCCTTTTTGCCGCTGGTAAAAGGCGATACAGCCGGCTGGCGCAAGGCCGCCTATTACCACTACTACGAGTTTCCGCAGCCGCATCACGTGTACCCGCACTTTGGCATCCGCACGGAAAAATATACCCTGGTACATTTTTATGATCAAACAAATGCCTGGGAACTGTATGACCTGCAAACAGATCCCGGGGAAATGCACAACCTGTACGGGCAGCCGGCCTATAAGCAGGTTACGGATGCATTAAAGCAGCAGCTGCGGCAATTGATAAAGCAGTATAAGGATGAGGAGGCGCTGCAGCTGGTTCAATAATATCCGCTATTTTTAATATTATGTGATACGCCCCTTTTTCACTTACGCAAAACAGATCTTATGCGTTACTCCAAAGCAGCTACCTCGCGTAGCATCATAGAAACGGTACTGGTGCTGTTACTGTTGCTTGCGCTCCTGTATGCGCTGTATGATGTGCTGCGGGTGTTTTTTGGCGTTTTTACATTTGCCCTTATCTTTTTTGTGTCGTTTGAAAGCCCCTATGAATGGCTGGCGGTCAGGCTGGGCAACCGGCGCAGGCTGGCTGCTGTTATCTACTCCATTTTACTCATACTTATTGTAGCATTACCTTTTGTGTACATCATTGCTTCGCTGGGCAGGCATGTACGGGAAGGGCTGCAGCTGATAGCAGATATACAGGCCAACGGTTTGCCGCCGCTGCCGGAGCGGGTGGCCCGGCTGCCGTTTGCAGGCGAAGCCATTGCCGTTTTCTGGCAGCATTTGCAGGAAAACCCACGGGAAACACTGGTAAGCTATGAGCAGCATTTGCGGTCGGTGCTGCGCCATATATTATTAGGCGGCGCCGGCGTAATAGGAGCGGCCCTGCAATTTATATTAGGCATCATTATTTCAGCGGTGATGCTGGCCAGTAAAGAGCAGGTGCTGCAGCCCCTCCGCTCCACGCTGCAGCACCTGCTGGGCCGGCGTGAGGGGTTAACGCTTATGAAAGCCACAGGGCATGCCATTAAAGGGGTGTCTATCGGCGTAATGGGTACTGCGCTTATAGCCGCTGCTGTTTCCTGGATAGGCTTTACGATTGCAGGGCTGCACTTTAAGCTGGCCCTGTCTGCACTGGTATTTTTCCTGGTGCTCATACAGGTAGGCCCGTTAATTGTGTGGTTGCCCCTTATTATATGGATGGCGGTGCAGGGCCATACCGGCATGACGATATTCCTGGCAGCATATGCCGCCTTTGTGCTGGCAACAGACGCCATTCTTAAACCCATCCTCATTGCAAAAAGCGGGGGCAAGCTGCCCTTCCTGGTGCTATTCCTGGGCGTGGTGGGCGGTTTGGCGGCGTGGGGCTTTACCGGCATGTTCAAAGGCGCTATTATACTGGCGGTATTTTATACCATTTTTACTTCCTGGCTGGAGCGGAAGCAGGAGCCTGCCACCGGCAACCGGTAGCCGGCGGAGTTATTCGCCCCATGCGGTAATAACCAGTTTTCTGCGGCCGCCATGGTTGCGGTGCTCGCATAAGTACACCCCCTGCCAGGTGCCCAGCGCAAACCGGCCGTTACGTATGGGCAGCATTACGCTGCTGCCCAGCAGGGCAGCTTTCAGGTGCGCGGGCATATCATCGGGGCCTTCATCATTATGTAAAAAATCGCGGTCGTTTTCAGGCGCTGCTTTGTTAAAATAAGTTTCAAAATCTTTGCGCACAGTAGGATCCGCATTTTCATTGATGGTAAGCGAAGCCGATGTGTGTTGTATAAAAACCTGGCAAATGCCTGTTTGCAGCATGTTTATCTCGGGTATGGCCTTTACGATGTCGGCTGTTATCAGGTGAAAACCACGCGGGCGCGCGCTTAATTCAAGCGTATGCTGGTATATTTTCATATTGTGCTATGCATTATATATGATCATGAAATTAGCCCAATTTTGCGTGTATGTAAGCGCTGCAACTTTATTACAGGAGAAGGATTTTGAATATTTTATGAATATTTCTTTACTTTGAGAACCGTTGGAAGCAGATTATGATCAATTGGAGATTAATTCATAACTACGTATTACTATCAGCCTTTGCGTTCAAGATACTGATACTGGGGACGTTACTTACGTTAGCGGCCCACAATGTCTGTTGGGCGAAAATGGTAAGCGAAGATGTGAGCCATACCATGGTGACCATAAAGCA
>NZ_DASTRI010000277.1:0-33104 GCF_035761305.1 Chitinophaga sp.
CGTACCGCCTGGGGGGCAAAGATAAAAACGGGGTGGATTGTTCGGCCTTTGTAACCACGCTGCTTGCGGTGGTGTTCCAGGAAAGCTTTAGCGGCACGTCGCAGCAAATGTATGCGCAAAGCAAGCGCCTGCGCTCCCGCAGCGAGCTGCAGGAAGGCGACCTGGTATTTTTCAGCATAGGGCATAAACGCGTATCGCATGTAGGCGTGTACCTGGATAATGACCGTTTTGTACATGCATCCAGCAGCGCCGGCGTAATGATCAGCGACCTGAATGAAGCCTACTGGACCCGGTATTATACGGGGGCCGGGAGGGTGGAGTAGGGGTGGCCGCAAAATTGCTTACTCCCTGTACCGGCAGCCCTGATATGGCAACCCGCATGTTATGGCTAGGTATTTATAGGTAAATGTCTTTTATTTGGGAGTTCAATCTTTATGCTGTTATGATCAGTAATGAGTTCAAGCCATCTGTTTTCCATCCTTATTATTTTATCCGCAAAGGGCTGATCGGTAAGATACGGCAATACAGCCCGTTACTGCACGGGCGCCTGCTGGATTTCGGCTGCGGTTCCAAACCATATAAAGCACTGATCAATAACGCCGGTGAATATGTTGGTGTGGATTATGAAAATGAAGGCCATCCGCATATAAATGAGCAGATAGACATTTTTTACGATGGGAAAACCATACCGGTAGCCTCTGATTCTTTTGATGCAGGGCTTACCAGCGAAGTGTTTGAACATGTATTTAACCTGGAGGAAGTATTGAAAGAGCTGCACCGGGTGCTGAAGCCCGGGGCGCCGCTGCTGATCACCTGTCCGTTTGTGTGGAAGGAGCATGAGGTGCCGAACGATTTTGCCCGTTATACACACTTTGCGCTGCGGCATATGCTGGAAAAAAACGGGTTCCGCATTCGTACGCTGGACAAGAGCGGCAATTTTATTGAAGTGATGTTCCAGTTACGCGTACTGTATTTCTTTGATAACTGGTACCCTAAGCTGCGCCGCATACCTTTGATAGGTGCGCTTTCCAAACTTTTATTCATCGCTATACCCAATATAGCCGGTAATTTTTTCAGTAAAATACTGCCGGTTAGCCGTACTATGTACCTCAATAACATTGTAGTAGCGGAAAAGGCGGTATGAGCAAACAGCAACACATCCTCTTCATCAGCCACGACGCTAGCCTGAGCGGGGCGCCTATATTGCTGCAAAACCTGCTGTTGCTGCTGCAGGAAAACAAAGCGGCCCGCATTACCGTGGTCATACGGAGGGGGGGACCGCTGGCAGCACAGTTCCATGATCACTTTCCGGTAATGGTGCTAAAGCCCGCGGGCTACCGGCAGGGGGGCGCCTTTAAAAAACTTCGCCATATTATGCACAACCGCTGGCAGCTGCTACGCCTGTTTATGGTAATGCCGTCGGTAGATGTAATATTCAGCAATACCATTATTAACGGGCCTTTGCTGAAAACCCTTTCCCTGTTTAAGAAGCCGGTTGTTACCTATGTGCATGAGCTGGAAAATGTGATCAGGAGCTATCCTGCGGAAACAGCGGTAACCCTGCAATACAGCCGCAAGCTGGCTTATCCCTCCCTACGCGTAAAGGAGGCATTGGCCACTGTTTGTAAGGCGCCGGCAGAGCGGCTGCTGCCGCTGTCGTATTATTTCCCGGTGAACCTGGCCATGCTGGCAGATGCTGCTGCCCGGGAAACATTTGCCGGCGCATTCAGGCAACGTTTTAATGTTACAGATAATGACCTGCTGGTAGGCGGTATGGGCGTGGCCTGTGACCGTAAAGGCACGGATATTTTCGTAGAAACATGCGGCCTGGTAGCGCGGGCCAATCCCCGTATAAAATTCTGCTGGATAGGGAATTTTGACAGTACGGCTACAGAAGCTGCGCTGAAAGCGCAGGTAGCAGCATTGGGCATACAAAACCAGATGATATTCTGCGGGCCTATGCCGCATCATTACTATAACCTGGCGGCATTTGACGTATTTTTTCTTTCCTCCCGGGAAGATCCTTACCCGCTGGCAGTGCTGGAGGCGGGCTTCATGCAGGTGCCCAGTATTTGTTTTGCCGGCGCCGGCGGCATTCCTGAGTTTGTGGAAGCAGATGCCGGCTGGATAGTGCCCCGGCTGTCTGCCGAAAGCGCGGCCCAAACTATTTTAACACTGCTGCCCAACAAGGCCCTGCTGCAGCAAAAAGGCGCGGCGGCCCTGCAAAAAAGCCTGGAATGGCATGCGAACGGCGCACGCATATTGCAGCAATTCCAGGCGCTTATTTCAACATAATTACTTTCTTATAATACCCTGTACCTTTTCAATACCCATTACCAGCAAGCGGTTGGCGTCTTCTGAAACTCGGAGGGTCAATATCAGCGCGGCGCCCAGCAGCACATACACCGCCGATTGAAAAATGGCTTCCAGCAAGGGATTGGGGCCATGTACCAGGTAATGTGCAGCAGCATAGCAGGCAGGTATGATCATCAGCACCAGCAAGGTGCGCCAGGTAAAAGGCTGCATCTTAAATTTCACCAGTATAAATATGTAACGGATCAGGTTAAAAATAGTGTAGGCAATCAGGTTGGCCGCAGCGGAACCGTTAATGCCATATGTTTTAATCAGCAGGTAGTTGAGCGGTATCAGCACGCACAGCAGGGTGGCGGTGGTAATCAAATCTACCTTCCAGTAGCGGGAGGTAACAATGATCTGTGAATTAACGCCGGTGCCCAGCTCCACTACTTTAGTAAGGCCCAGCAGCAGCAATGCGGTTTGTCCTGCCAGGTAATCACGGTTAATGTTCAGTATCTCAAAAGCATTGTGAAAGTTCAGCCAGATCAATCCAAACAGGAAGCTGGAGAACAGCAGCATATTCAGGGATGTTTTCTTATAGATGCTTTCTATGCGTTTCAGGTCACGGTCTTTCCAGGCCTGTGCTATTACCGGTACCGAAACCGCCACCAGCCCGCGCTGCGGCCCTTCCATGGTGGAGGTGATATAATTGGCAAAAGTAAATATACCATTGGCGCTGAGGCCCAGCACACTGCTGATGATGAAGTTATCGAAGTTCTTTGCGATCATGGTGAACAATGCCACCAGGAAAACAAATACACCAAGGGAGAGCATTTTTTTACGCAGCCGCCGGGTTACCACACTGGTTTTAAGGGTAAAGGATATCTGACGTTTGCGGTATAGGTAAATAAGCAATCCCAAAAAAATGAAGGCATACGAAAAGGAGAAGATATTGATGAAGCTTTCGTATTTCAGTATTTTAAGCAGGAACAGGATAATGAGGAAGGAGGTATAGAGCCGCCAGGCCAGCTCTTTCAGGAAGTTGGCGGCTACAGAGGAATAATGGTTCCAGGCCTGGGCTTCCAGCAGGGAAAAGAGCAGCAGGAACAGGCTAAGGGGATAAATGGTATAAAAATATTTTATCAGCAACGGGGAGTTAGTGGAAAACTTTTGTACGATCAGGCCTTTGAACAGGAAGGTAAAGAGGCATAATATAACAAAGCCAATGAGCGCTATAATGGTGGCTTTGGAAAACAGGTCGCGCTTTTCCAGCGGCAGGTTATCGCGGTAATAAGGATAAAAGCGGTAGAGTACAGGAATGGTGCCCAGGTTGGCCAGCGTAAAAAAGGTTTGTGCAATATTGAGCACTATGCCCATTAAGCCGTATTCCGCTGCTGTAAAATAATGGCCGGTGGTGAAAAGCCAGGTATTAATAGCGCCGATAGCAAACCCCGTGTATATAATAGCTGAAGAGGTAATGCTTTGTTTCCTGATTATTCCCATTTCGCTGTTACTAGGTTGTAAAGATGGCAAAAATCATGCATTATAGGAAAGTTTGTATTTTTAACCTTTTGGAAATTATACTACCCAGTTATTTATGATCTCAGTTATCGTCTGTTCTGCTGATAATAGCCGTATTGAAAAGCTAAAGGCCAATATTGCGGCTACTATTGGCGTAGCGGTATACGAGATACTGGCAATAACCAATGCCAAAGAGCTGGGAGGCATTTGCCGCGGGTATAACACCGGCGCCGCACAGGCCATGTATGACCTGTTATGTTTTGTACATGACGATGTGACCTTTTTAACCCCAGGGTGGGGAGTAAAAGCAGCCGCACATTTTACGCAGCACCCCCGGCTAGGCCTGGCAGGCCTGGCAGGCAGCCGCTATAAGAGCGCTGCTATTTCGGGATGGGCTACCGGCCAGCCTTCCTTTGACTGCTGCAACATTTTCCAGGTAAGTAAACAGGGCAGCCAGCAGCGGGTGTACCTGCATCCCGCGGGGCAGCCGGACGATCTTGTGCCGGTGCGCACCCTGGACGGTGTGTGGCTGTGCATGCGCAAAAACGTGTGGCAGGAGCATCCGTTTAATGAGGAAAAGCTGCCCGGTTTTCATTTTTATGACCTCGACATCAGCCTGCGCGTATCTCAGCATTACATGACAGGCGTGGTGTTTGATATAGATCTTTTACACGACTCCATGGGCAGCTTTGGGGAAGCCTGGATCAATCATGCCATTCACTTTCATAAGCATATTAACCAGGTGCCATTGCCGGCAATGGTACCGGAAGCAGCCGCGGAAGCCGCTATTGCCGCGGCGGAGCAGCAGGTAACCGGCTATTGGCTGGGCCGCCTGATGAAAGAGCCCATCAGCCAGGCAGTACGCTGCAAATGGATACAGGCCACCGGCGCCTGGAAAAAGCCGGCCCACTGGAGAGCTATAGCCAAACTGCTGCTATACCCTGTTAAAAAAACACTGGAAAGGAAATCATGACCGACAGCCACATTAAAATATCCGTATGTATACCGGCCTATAAACACCCGGAGTACCTGCTACGGGCGCTTACATCGTTGGCCACGCAGCAGTGCAGCAGCTGGGAGGTGGTGATTACAGACGACAGCCCGGATGACAGCGTGTACCAGGTAGTGCAGCAGTTCCGGCACCAGCTGCCTATACAATACTTTAAGAATACGCCTGCCCACGGCATGCCTGCCAACTGGAACACCTGCTATGATAAAGCCCGGGGCGCGTATATTAAGATACTGCATGATGATGACTGGCTGGCCCACCCGCAGGCGCTGGAAAAAATGGCGGCTGCGCTGGACAATAACCCCGATTGTGATTTTGTGTATACCGCATTCAGCAACCATTACCTCGAAAGCGGCAGCATAGAAGAAATGCGCTGCCACCCGTTTTACCAGCGGTTGCTAAGCAAATCGCCCATCAATCTGTTCCAGCGTAATTTTATAGGACCCCCCAGCGTTATTATGCACCGCAATAAACCGGCTTACCGGTATGATGTGAAGACCCGCTGGGTGGTGGACATTGACTTTTACATGCAGGTACTGGAGGCCAACCCCCGCTTTGTATATATAGATGAAGTGCTGGTGAATGTTGGCATCAGTGGGGAGCAGATCACGCGCGACTGCTTTCGCGTGCGTGAGGTAGAAATACCGGAGAATTTTTACCTGCTCCGTAAACATTCTGTAAAAGCATTGAACAACATTTACGTGTATGATTTTTTCTGGCGCATGCTGCGCAACCTGGAAATAAGGCATGTATCAGACCTCCGGGCTTCGGGGCTGGAGGGGGATATTCCTATACCTGTGCTGCAAATGCTTACCTTACAGCGGCAATTCCCTTTACGCCTGCTGCGCATTGGCCCTTTATCCAAAATGCTGATGTCCTTTGCTTATTTATTCCGTAAAAGGCTGTAACCGGTATGGATCTTTCAATCATCATTGTTAATTATAAAAGCGCTGCGCTGATACTGGACTGCATACAATCCATTATAGCGCAAACCACAGCTATCACTTACGAGATCATTGTAGTGGACAACGACTCGCAGGATAACAGCGAGCAAATTATTACCGGCCAATACCCGCAGGTGCGCTGGCTGCAGATGGGGTATAACGCCGGCTTTTCACGCGCCAATAACGCCGGTTTACGTATAGCCCATGGCGATATGCTGCTGCTGCTGAACCCCGATACCATTGTATTAGACCATGCGCTGGACGGTTGCGTGGCCCGTTTCCGCGCATCTGACCACGCTGCCTGCGCCGTGCAGCTCCTGAATCCCGATGGCAGCCCGCAGATTACCGGCAATTATTTTATGAAAGGAGGGTTGAACCATTTGCTGCCGCTGCCTTACTGGGGCGGTTTTTTGCGCTGGCTGGGCTACGCCCTGCAAACAAAGGTGCCCAATGTGCGCACTGCTGCAACGGAGCAGCGGGTTGACTGGATAAACGGCGCCTTCCTGATGGTAAAGCGCAGCACCATAGAAAAAGCAGGCCTGATGGATGAAGATTTTTTCCTGTATGCGGAGGAAACGGAATGGTGCAGCCGCATAAAAAAAGTGGGCGCGCTGGTGGTGTATGGCGATCTGCATGTGATACACCTGCAGGGAGAGAGCGCAAACGCCGCCTTTGAAACCAATGATAAGGGCTATTATGACCTGTACAGCCGCAAAGGCTTTCAGCTAATGCTTTCCAACCACCTGCGCGTGCGCAAGCAATATGGTGTGGGGTGGTTTATGGTGTTGCTGCTGAACTATACCTTTGCCGTACCGGTGGCTTTTATATGCAGCTTTATTGCCAACCTGCTGCGGTTACGCAATCCTTTTAAACAATGGCTCAAAATAGCGCAGCTGGCCGGGAATGTGGGCAGGTTATGGGCGGAAGCCCCGGTTATTATGCGCAACCGGCCTCATTTTTATAAAGTGCTCTAAAATTGAAATTCAGGAAGTGCGTATAATAGACGCCATTATCGCTGCTGCGTCCTTTGCTATATTGCTGCTGTTGTAATACTCAAAAAAAGATGGGGGAGTAGGAACGGCAATATTTGCGCGTTGCAGCATCAGCGTTATAAACTGTTCCCAGTTGTTATCATTTGCCACCTGCAGCTTTCCGCCGCATACTGCTGTATGTACGCCTATAGCTCCGCTGGCGGTGGAGATAACCGTTTTATGAAAGGCCAGGGCTTCCAGCACTTTTGTTTTTACCCCACCGCCTTCCATTACGGGGTTAATGAATACATCTGCCGCGGCAAAATATTCCGTGATGTCATTTACAAAGCCTGTATAAACAACCTGGCCATTGGTAGCAGTTACCTGTGCTGCGAGCGCAGGGGGCAGTCCTTTACCACTGATAAGTATTACATACGGGAACCCGGCTGCCTGCTGCAGCCGGGGCGCTATAGCTGTAAGTATATTGCGTACGGCCTGCTGGTTGGGCTGATAACCCAGTGCGCCGTTAAAGTAATAGATGGTGCTGCCGGGCGCTATATTATGGCGTTCACAAACCTTCCGGCGCAGGGCAGCCATGTCTTTAACAGCCGGTGGCGCGGTAATGCCGTAAGGTGCCACGCTTACCTTTTGCGGCGAAAGCCCATATTCCCCGATGGCTGTATCTGCATCTTCACGGCTAATGAAAAAGCTGTGCGCGGCTTTGCGGTGTACCCATTTTTCGTATGCCCGCAACAGTGGCCACCATACTTTGCCGATACTGCGGAAACGGGCTGCCTCTATATTATGGGAGTGCACCACAAAAGGGCGGCCGGTACGGGCCTGCAGCCATACTGCCATCCAGCCCAGGTAAGGGTGCTCTATCTGCAGCAGCTGCACATTTTTTTGCCGGATGGCCTTAGCCAGCTGCCTGCAGTAAAAAATATTGATATAACGTAAACGGCCATTGCTAAGCACCGGCCGCAAAGCATATGGCAAAGATGCATCCGGCCGGTTGGCCTGCACCGATACCACCGTGAGCCTGCAGTAGCGGGCAAGGGCGGCATAGTAGCCGGCAATGAATATTTCACCCCCTTGCCTGGCAGGCAGGTACTGGTAAGGCGCGATACTCAAAACATGCATCATACAACGGCTGCTTTTTTCTGCTGCCGGATATACAATACAAGGGATATTACAAAGAAGGCCATCATGATCAATGAGCTGATCAGGGATAATTTAATACCCACGTAATAAGATGCCGGCTCAAATTTAAATTCAATAGTGTGCTTACCTGCCGGTACCATCATACCCCGCAGCGCATAGTTCACGCGTGCATAGGGCGCCTGCTGCCCATCAATATACGCCTTCCAGCCTTTTTCATAATACACCTCAGAGAATACGGCAAACTGTGGTTTAGGCGCATTGTACTCGTAAGAGATGGTGTTCAGGTTATTGGCAATCAGGTGAATGCTGGCAGTGGAGTCAAATTCGGGCTGGCCTTTTACATCGGCTTTATACCGCTGGTCTATTATCACCGTGTTTTTAGGATCAAAGTGGTTCAGCGCCGTCATTTCAGAATCGGCATTGGGCACCCACTGAATATTCTTTACAAACCAGGCATTGCCCAGGGCGCCGGGATTGCGTTGTGCAACGGGCTGCCCGTCGGGGCCGGGCTGTATAACATATTTCGTGTTCAGCATGTTCAGCACCTGTATGTTGTTTTTGCTAAGCTGCCGTTCTATCAGATCCTGATACAGCTGCAGCTTGGCTGCATGGTAACCGCCCACGCTTTTGTGGAAGTAGGAGGTCATGGCATCATTGAACGGGCCGTTGGGCGATGTTAGATTAAACACCCTGTAATAAGGGTCTTTATCCTGCAATATCTGCTGGTCTGCAGCGGTTGGCTGGAACGGGTTTCCATAGCTGGCCTCATCCATAAAATCGTCGGAGCTCAGGTAGCGCCGGTCAACCTGCAGCAGGTCAAACAGCACCAGTACCGCAACGCCCGCCATGAGCAGCTTTGTATTTACTTTTCCTTTCAGGAACAGCCATAGCAGGGCGAATGCCAGGCCGCCGAGCAACAGTGAACGCAATACATCGTTGCGGTAAAGGGTTGCCCTGTCTTCCCGCAGCGCACGCATCATGCCATCCACAATTTCTGTATTACCCTGCGCCATTTGTGTAAGCTGGGCCTGGAACTGGTTATCGGAGCCGGGTTGTTCCGGGTTATTCGATAAGTTGGTGTAAGATAAGGTGTAGGACGCCAGCAGCAGCAGCACCAGTATGCCGCCTATGATCATGCCGCTCCATTTCAGCTTTTTGAACAGCTCTGCTTTAGGCAGCTGGCTAACAATGAGCTCATGCAAGCCCATAACGGCCAGTATGGCTACTGTTAGCTGAGGTATTATCAACGCCTGTGAGGGGGCGCGGAACTTGTTGTAAAAAGGCAGATGATCAAACAGGAAATAGTTAAAAGCAGCCAGGTTGCTGCCCCAGGCCAGGAATATGCCAAACACAGTGAGGGCAACCAGCCACCATTTATGCCATGATTTTACCAGGAACAGGGCCAGTACTGCCAGCAGGCAAACCACAATGCCCAGGTACACCGGGCCGCTGGTGCCCAGCAGCGACTGATCGCCCCAGTATAAAGGCCAGTGTTTGATCATATTTTCGGCCTGCACGGCAGGTACGCCAATGCTGGTAAGCTGTTTATAGGTGGCTGAATTGGTGCCCAGCGCCCCGCCGGAGCTGCCACCCATAATGTTGGGGGCCAGGAGCGTGAACGTTTCAAATTTGCCATAGCTCCACTGAAAAGCATAATCCTTATCCAGGCCGCCGGCGCTTTTGTTCTGCTCCTGGCCGGGCAGGGGAGAAAGTTCTGATTTACCCCCGCGGTTGCTGGCGTGCGAGTACTCGTAGGTGGTCCACAGGCGCATGGCATTATAGCTCATAGCCAGCGCCACGGCCAGCACCACAACACCAGTGGAAATAAACAGGTGCCTGTACTCTTTTTCCCGGATGCAATGGATAACAAATACCACTGCCATAATACCCAGTATTAAAAAGAAGTAATAGGTGACCTGGAGATGGTTGGCTTCTACAAAATATCCAAGAAACAGCGCCATTATTGCGGTGCCCAGCAGGTACTGCTTTCGCATGATGAGCACAATACCGGCTATTACACCCGGGAGATACGCCAGGGCGATGGATTTACTATCGTGGCCTGTGGCAAGGATGATGGGCATATAGCTGGAATAGGCATAGGCTACGGCGCCTGCAAAGCCTATCCAGGGGTTTACCCGTAATACCACGCACAGTATGTAAAAAGTTAAAGCTGCGAGGAACAGCACGTTAATAGGTTTGGGAAGGCCCAGTGTGAATATTACCGGTAAAACATCGGCGTAATTGTAAGGGCTTTCTGTGGACAGCTGGAAGGTAGGCATGCCACCGAACATGCTGGTGGTCCACAACGGCGTAATACCATGTTTTTCTTTATAGTCCAGCGACTCTTTGGCCATGCCTTTCCATTGAATCACATCGCTTTGGCTTAATACTTTGCCATCCAGGGCTGGTTTGCAGTATATTACTGCCAGTACCAGAAATGCCAGCACTGCGATAATGTGCGGCAAAAGCGTTTTCAGCCAGTTATTCTTCATTTTATGGTAAGCTTTTAAAACAGATTAGTGGCAAATATATTATTTTACGTGTTGTTAATTTATAATTTAATGGCATGCGCCTGGTTAAATTTTTGTTGAAATTCGTTTTTATATGCAATCTTTGTTACCTGGCGGGATGGCTGCTGCGCATTACGGAAAGGGGAGAGGATTTTATGTGGATGTTTAAGCATGTGATTGTATTAGGCTACCTGGTGGCGCTGCCAGCCAATATTATTACCAGCCTGCTGGCCATTACACTACTGCTGCTGCGTAAAATAACCTGGAAAGAGCTGCCGGGCTACCTGCTGATCCTTAACCTTGCAATATTGATAGTTCAAATACTGGTATGATTAACAACATCCTGAAAGACCGGCCAACCAAGCTGTTTGTCATTTTTTCCTGTTTTTTTGTTGCCAACGCGCTGATAGCGGAATGTATAGGGGGGAAGATATTTTCCCTGGAACGCTTACTAGGTCTGCCTGTACATACTTTTACCATTTTCGGGCAAAGCGGATTATCGTTTAACCTTACCTGTGGTGTATTGCTATGGCCGCTGGAGTTTGTGCTAACAGACATTGTAAATGAATACTACGGTCCAAAAGCCGTGCGCCGCATTTCCTATACGGCGGTGGCGCTGATCTCCTATGCTTTTATTATGTTTTACCTGTCTATTGAGGTGCCGCCGGCCGATTTCTGGATAGGCAGCAAAACAGCAGACGGCCTGCCCAATATGCAAACTGCTTTTACTGGCATTTTCGGGCAGGGTATGTGGATCATTGCCGGCAGTATTACCGCCTTTCTGGTAAGCCAGATTGTGGATGTAACGGTATTTCACCGCATTAAAAAGCGCACCGGCGAAAAGCATGTATGGCTGCGGGCTACCGGCTCCACTGTAGTATCGCAGCTGGTTGACAGCTTTATTGTGCTATATATTGCTTTTAAACTGGGGAACAACTGGACCTGGCAACAGGTACTGGCCATTTGTGTAGTGAACTATATTTACAAATTCACTATGGCTATTATACTCACCCCGCTTATCTATTTACTGGAAAGGCAGATAGAACGGTACCTGGGCAGGGACACCACGCGCCGGATGAAGGCTGCCGCCATGGGCGTTAGCCAGGAGTAAGCGGAATAATTTTTGACCATAACACAACAATATGCGATTAAGTGATGCGATAACAACCTGGGTTTCTTACATCCGGCGGCCGGCTAAACGGAAGCTGATCAGCTACAGCGCACAGCTGCGGGGTAAGAAGGGAATTGAAATAGGCGGGCCAAGCGCCCTGTTCTCAGTAAAAGGTTATTTTCCGGTGTACCTGTTTGCCGGACATATAGACGGGGCCAACTTCAGCACCAATACGATATGGGAAGGGCAGATACAGGAAGGCAACAATTTCCACTATTATAACAAAACCGGTTACCAGTTTATACGGGAGGCTACTGACCTGCAAGGCATTGCAGACAGCAGCTACGACTTTGTACTATCCTGCCACTGCCTGGAGCATGTAGCCAACCCGCTGAAAGCGCTGTATGAATGGAAAAGGGTATTAAAGCCCGGCGGCCAGCTGGTGCTGGTGCTACCGGACAAGCGCCATACTTTTGACATTAACCGGCCTTATACCACGCTGGAGCATTTACAGGCCGACTATCAAAACAATGTAGGTGAAGACGATCCCACACACTTTGACGAGATCATACGTCTGCATGTGATGGATGAAAAGGAAGGCACCCGCGAAGAGCTGGTAAGCAACCTGCAGCAAAACACTTTATACAGGCGCGCACACCATCATGTTTTCAGTATGGAGATTATTAAGCAAATGCTGGAAGCCTGCGGATTTACCGTACAATACCAGCAGGATGGAGCGCCGTTCCATCTTATTACCGTAGCTACCAGGGGAATTAATAATTAAGAATTAATAATTAATAATGAAGGAAGTGCGGTTTAGTGGTGGAGGTTCGCATACTTCACCTTCACCATATCCGCTACTACCTTGTCAATGGGCAGGGTTACGCTACCGGCGTTAAAGTCGTTCCAGTTGATCCAGCGCACGCCTTCCACTTCCGTAATACCCTCAGGTATCTCGAAATCAAAGGGCTGGTTTAAAATAGGGGCGGTGAAAGGAGATACGGGCTTTACCAGGTAATAAATAGAAATAATCTGCGTGTGGCCGTCGAACGCGGAGATCTGGAAAAAGTCGGTTGTATAAATATGCTCCACTACCGCCACCTGCTGGCTCAGCTCCTCCTGCCATTCGCGCACAATGCATTCCAGCGTACCTTCTCCAAATTCCAGCCCGCCGCCGGGAAACTTGGTGTAGTAGCCGCCGCGGATATATTCATCACTTACCAGCACCTGCTTTTGCTCATTGATCATAATGCCGTACACGCGCACGTTGAAACAAGCCATAGTTAATTAGTAATTAAAAATTAAGAATTAATAATTAAGGAACAGGCCATCATGCAGGCATTTCAGAACCATTTTTTCTTCATGAAATACCAGCTCATGATAACAGATATAACGATAGAGAGAATTACGGGAATATAAAAGGCATGCGGGGAGTGCTGGTAGGGAATATCCACGTTCATGCCGTAAATGCTGGACACCAGCACGGGGAATGTGAGCACAATGGTAATGGAGGTAAGGCGCTTCATTACCAGGTTCAGGTTATTGGAAATAATGCTGGCAAAGGCATCCATGGTGCTGCTTAAAATGTTGGTGTACACATTGGCCATTTCCAATGCCTGGGAAGTGTCTACTATCAGGTCGTTCAGGAACTCTTTTTCATCGTCGTTCAGCCCCAGGAAGTTGGTGCGTTCCAGCTTCATCAGCACCAGCTCATTGCTGCGCAGGGCCGTTACAAAGTACACCAGGCTTTTCTGGATGCGCATCAGGTACAGCAGCTCCTCATTCCGGTTACTGTCGTACAGCTTTTGTTCCAGCTGGTTGCGGCGCTGGTTAATTTCTTTCAGGTATTCCAGGAAGTTCATTACCACCTTTTCAAATATCTTCAGCACCATCATGTTCCTTTTTTCAGGATGCCGGTTATGAAAGGTGTTCAGGAACTTTTTAATGGCGGCGTTATCGAAAGAATTAACGGTTAATATCTGGTTGTGGGTGAGAATAATCACAATGGGGATGGTGATGTAATAAGCGTCGCTTTCATTGATGGAATTGTTTTCCGTAGGGGTTTTGATTACGATCAGCTTTACATCGTCCTCCAGCTCAAAGCGGGATTTTTCATCAATATCCAGCGAGTCTGTGAGGAAGTCCAGGGGAATATCCAGCGCTTCGGAAAGCTGCTCAAACTCGGCCTGTTTCAATGGCGGGGCAATATTCACCCAGGCGCCGTTCTCGGCTTCGTTAATCTCAACGGTTTTACCTTCTTTATTTATGAAGTACTGGATCATCCGGGCGCAAAGGTAATTAATAATTAAGAATGAAGGATTAATAATAGGGGCGGTGCGGTTAAGGGCACAGGCGGGCGCGGGTACGGCCAGGGTAGTATGGTGATGGCCGATTAATAATGAAGGCTGAATAAGGAGATATACTATATTAATTAATCATTATTAATTATTCTAAATGGCAACATCTCCTTCAAATACAAGGGTGGCGGGGCCGCACAGCCATATGTTCTGGAACGATCGTTCGCCGGTGCGGGTAAAGCGCACTTCCAGGCCGCCGCCCAGGGTTTGCACGGGTATGCGGTATTCCCTGTTCTCAGGGCCGGCGGTGGTAAGGGCGGCCGCGGTAACACCGGTACCGCAGGAGTAGGTTTCATCTTCCACGCCGCGTTCGTAGGTGCGTACAAAAATGCCGCTATCCTGCTGCTGTACAAAGTTTACGTTGGTGCCTTCCTGTGCAAAGCGGTCGTTATACCGGATCTGGCGGCCTTCGGTATATACGTCCAGGGCCTGTATATCGTTCACGAACTTTACAAAATGGGGCGAGCCGGTGTTCAGGTAAAAGTAAAGGGGGCCTTGCTCTACCCAATCCACATCCTGCATTTTCAGGTTCACCCAGCTATCGCCTTTCATGGTGGCTTCGTGCGGGCCGTCTACAGCCAGGAAGCGCAGGGTTTCCTGCGTAAGTCCCATTTTGCGGGCAAAGGCCACCAGGCAGCGGCCTCCGTTGCCGCACATGCTGCTCTCGTTGCCGTCTGCATTATAATACTTCATGCCAAAGTCGTACCCGGGCTCATTGTTCAGCAGCATTAGCCCATCGGCGCCAATGCCAAAGCGGCGGTGGCAAAGATCGTGCACCTGCTGGTTGGTGAGCGCGTTATAACGGCCGTCGCGGTTGTCCATAATCACGAAATCGTTGCCGGTACCCTGGTATTTGTAGAAGTGTATATTCATGGCGGTGCAAAATTACAAATTGTTCAATTACGAATTACGAAGCATTCCTGAGCGCCTTTAAAAATTATCATGAATGCGAATAATTACGAATTAAATGCAGCGGACAGGGGGGAGATGATAACCGGTAGCACAGAAGCGGAACAGGCAATGCACCGCTCCGCGTTTCGTAATTGAATAATTCCTGATTAACCCAGTGCTGCTATAATGCCAATGCACTTTTCTATCATGCGGCGTATGGCGGCGGCGTTGTCCTGGCTGAATTGCAGGCTGATGCGGTTGGCTACAATAACGCTGATGGAAAGGCAGTCGTGGCCCAGCACCCGGCCCAGGCCATAAATGCCGGCGGTTTCCATTTCAAAGTTGGTGATGCAGTGCGATGCGTGCTCAAAACCGGTGAGCTGGTCCAGCAGCTGCGGGTGGGAGAGGCGGCCCCTGAGCGCCCGGCCCTGCGGCGCATAAAACCCGGGGCAGGTAACGGTAATGCCCGTATGAAAACCATCCTGGAAATGTTTGGCCAGGTCCGCAGAAGCGGCTGCCAGGTAAGGGCTGGCGCTGCCCGGCTGCAGGGTTACCTGCTGGCGGAATGCGGCCAGCAGCGCTTTTTCTTCGGCGGTATTTTCCATCACATACCAGGGCAGCAGGTTATCCAAACCTAATCCAAAGGAAGATACCACGCAGCCGTCTACCGGGATGTTAGCATTCAGCGCGCCCGATGTGCCCAGGCGGATGATCTGCAGGCGTACCGGCTCCGGTTTTACCTGCCGGGTGTTAAAATCAATGTTGGCCAGCGCGTCCAGCTCATTGAGCACAATATCAATATTATCCGTACCAATGCCGGTAGATACAACGCTGATGCGTTTGCCGCCAATGCGGCCGGTGTGGGTTACAAACTCGCGGTGGGCGGAGGTATGCTCTGTTTTATCAAAATACCGGCTTACCTGCTGCACGCGATCCGGGTCGCCTACGGTAATAATGGTGGGGGCCAGCTCGTCGGGCTTCAGGTCCAGGTGGTACACGGCGCCGCGGCTATTAAGAATAAATTCTGATTCTGCTATACGTTCCTGCATAATTCCGTTATTGGTGCTGTAATTATGATTGAAGACCAAAACTAAGCACTAACGGCTAACCATTAATCACTAATAATTTTATTTGATAAATATATAAATTTCCGTACCTTTGCAGTCCTACAAAAATCGACGGTTCCGTGTTCGCCTGAGGCGGATAGGAGGATCAAGATAAAAGGATATGGTACCGTGGCCGAGTGGCTAGGCAGAGGTCTGCAAAACCTCGTACAGCAGTTCGAGTCTGCTCGGTACCTCACTCCGGATAAAAAGCCTTCTGAAACTCAGGAGGCTTTTTGCGTTTAGGGTGTATTACTAACTTAAACATTGGTATGCTGGAAATCATTCAAATAACACACAAGAGCAGCGCTGAAGAGCTGGAGCAGGTAAAGTCACTTTTCCGCGAGTATGCATCATGGTTAAGTGTTGACCTGAGCTTTCAGCGTTTTGAGGAAGAATTGCTGGCGCTTCCTGATAATTACGCCGCACCCATGGGCGCGTTGTTCATGGCTAAGGTAGACGGGCATCCGGCGGGCTGCGTAGCGGTACGCCGCTTTGATAACACTACCTGTGAGATGAAACGGTTATTTGTGCGCGACGCCTACAAAGGCCGCGGTATTGGCAAGCAGCTTGCTGCCAAGGCGGTAGAAGCAGGCAAGGCACTGGGCTACCACCGTATGCTGCTGGACACATTAGCGCATATGCGGCCTGCCATTGACCTGTACACCTCACTGGGATTTCAGCCCATTGCGGCTTACTATGATAACCCCATCAGCAACGCAGTCTACCTTTCTATGCCACTGGAAGAGCAGCATAGCTGATAAAATCCTGCCATCATCCTGCGGAATGATGGGACACCAATTAAGCCCCTTTCGGCATCGTATAGCCGTTATGGTATGCTGCGGCCAGTAGCTTATTGGCGTCGGCATCTGTGAACTGCATTTTGCCTGCATCCCAGTAGATCTTCTTACCGGTTTTAAAGGCTATGTTACCCATTTGGGCGTTAATGGCCACATTGGCGCCGGCCTGTATAGGCGTGTGCAGGTTTTCCAGGCGGCGCGATTTCACTACTTCCACAAAATTCTTTGTATGCAGGTCCAGGCCATCGTCTACCCTGGGCTTGCGGGGCACGGCTTCCATCTTGTCTTTTTCGGGGATCACTTCCCAGCCGCCGCGGTCCAGCACCAGGGTGCCGTTGTTGCCAATAAAGGCAATACCGTGGTCGCGGCCATAAGGGCCACCATTAATGCCGGTAGCGTGCTCCCATTGTATGTTAAAGCCGTCAAACTCGTATACGGTGGTAAGGGTGTCCGGTGTTTCGGCGGCATCATCGGGGTAGGCAAATTTACCGCCTGCCGCCATAATGGATTTGGGATGATGGGCTTTCATGCCCAGCAGCGCATAATCCAGCAGGTGCACGCCCCAGTCGGTCATCAGGCCGCCGGCATAATCCCAGAACCAGCGGAAGTTAAAATGAAAGCGGTTGGGATTAAAGGGCCTTTTCTGTGCAGGGCCCAGCCACATGGTATAGTCAACACCCGGCGGCGGCGCACTGTCCGGTTTTACGGGTATGGAGTTCATCCAGCCCTGGTAGGCCCAGGCTTTTACCAGGCGTATCTTACCCAGCCTGCCGGAGTATACAAAGTCAACGGCGTCTTTAAAGTGCTGCTGGCTGCGCTGCCACTGGCCTACCTGCACTACGCGGTTATGGCGCTGCTGCGCAGCTACCATGGCATTACATTCCGCAATGGAGTTGCCGATGGGCTTTTCTACATATACATCTTTCCCGGCGGCGCAGGCTTCTGTCATAATAAGGGCGTGCCAGTGGTCGGGGGTGCCAATGATAACCGCGTCAATATCCTTATTGTCCAGCACCTTACGGTAATCACTATACGTTTTCACCTTGGCGCCTTTCTGCGCCAGCTCGCCGGCGCGTTTGTCCAGCACATTTTTATCCACATCGCAGAGGGCTACGCATTGTGCTGCGGGATTTTTAAGCATGGCAGTAAGATCGGCCCAGCCCATGCCGTTAATGCCGATGGCGGCTATATTCAGGCGGTCGCTGGGCGCTACTATCTTAGGAAAAGCGTTGAGGGCTGATGGCATGGCTGCCGCGGCCACCAGGGTGGAGGCGGAGCGGATGAAATCGCGTCGGGAGTTGTTCATAAAGTGCTGAGTTGTGTTTGTTCGTGGAAAGATTAGCATGACAATATAGGGAAATGTTGGGAAAGAGGCAAGGAGCAGCACCTTGTCAAAAGTTCCAATTCCGGCCTGCACCCGCCTGTCTGGAATGCTTATGAGGCATTATCAAGCGTATTGACTTTAGTATTATAATTATACACTGCGCGTCGTGTCACGCCGGGCAAAGGGCCGTCATTTGGAACTTTTGGACTGTATGCGATCAGCCAATGCAACGTAGAAAAAAAAATGTCCTGCACTTTGCGATGCAGGACATTTACATATGCGGCAATAGCTAAAGGCCAACAGCCAACAGCTAAATCAAAACGTATCTTCTTCCTGTTCTTCGTTGCCCATGGTAAAGTTCATCATGGTGCCCAGGAGGTCGCTGAAGCGGGTTTCGTTCTCCACCATTTTTTTGCTGATGAGGGAATAGGCGGCCAGGCCATGGAGCACAAATTCCATAAGCAGCAGCTGCTCCCTGCCGTTGGCATGGGGGAATTTGGCCTTTATCAGGTCTTTCAGCCCGTCTACTTTCTGCAGCGCGGTTTCGTACTGCTTATCGCTTACATCCTGCAGCAGGTGCACGGTATTGCCTTTATCGAACCACTGTATTACAGCGCGGTAAGGGTTTTCCTGCGCAGCGGCGGCGCTTTGCTTGCGTTTCTTGAACGTATCGGGGTTGGGAAAGTAGCTGGCAAACAGGGTGCGCATGGCTTTATCCAGCAGGTTAAAAGCTACCTGCAGCGGACCTTCCTGCTCGCCCTCATATACTAATTCTATTTTACCGGTTATGGCAGGCACAATGCCCTGCAGGTCGGCTATGCGTACGTAGGTTTCTTTTTCCTTGTTGAGGATGGCCCTGCGTTCGCCGGCGCTTACCGCGTTTTCGTAGGCGGCAATGGTAAGGCGGGCCGATACGCCGCTCTTTTTATCCACGTACTCGCTGTTGCGGGCTTCAAAGGCCACCTGCTCAATGAGGCGTTTTACCAGGTCGGACATGTGCACCTTTCCTTTCTGTTCTTCGTGTACATCGGCTTCCTGCTCGGTGATCAGCAGCGAGTTCTCCACTGTTTTGGGATAGTGGGTCACTATCTGGCTTTCTATACGGTCTTTGAGCGGTGTTACAATGGCGCCGCGGTTCGTATAATCTTCCGGGTTAGCGGTGAACACGAACAGGATGTCGAGCGGCATGCGCACCTTAAAGCCCCTGATCTGGATGTCGCCTTCCTGGAGAATGTTAAACAGCGCCACCTGTATGCGGGCCTGCAGGTCGGGCAGCTCGTTGATTACAAAAATGCCCCGGTTAGAGCGGGGGATGATGCCGAAGTGGATCACGCGTTCATCGGCATAGCTCAGCTTCAGGTTGGCGGCCTTGATGGGATCAATATCGCCGATCAGGTCGGCCACCGATACATCGGGCGTGGCCAGCTTTTCGCCGTAGCGCGCTTCGCGGGAGAGCCATTCAATGGGCGTATCGTTGCCTCTTTCAGCTACCAGGTCGCGGGCGTAGCGCGAGAGCGGCTCAAAGGGGCTGTCGTTCACTTCAGATCCTGCTACAATGGGAATGTATTCGTCCAGCAGGGCTACCATTTGCCGGGCCATACGTGTTTTGGCCTGGCCGCGCAGCCCCAGGAACAGGATGTTGTGGCGTGACAGCAGGGCCCTTTCTGTATCGGGTATTACGGTATCATCATAGCCGATGATGCCTGGAAATGTGTTTTCTTTCTGTTGCAGTTTACGAATGAGGTTTTGCCTGATCTCTTCCTTTACTGTCTTAGGTTTATAGCCGCTCTTTTTCAGTTCGCCCAGCGTTCTAATGTTCGTATTCATACAATAATTAATAATGAAGAATTAATGATTAATACCGGGTGGTGCTGCAATAATAACGCATCCCGGTATTAATAGTGTGTTAAATTCGATGGATGCCGGTTACAGCAATTTCTTTTTGCCGCTTTCAAAATCGTAGAACAGGAACTGTCCCAGTTTGTCGAGGCCGGAGAAGAAGGCTTTGCCGTTATTGGTTTCCGTAAATTCCGTCACAAACTTCTGCAGCCACGGATCGGTGGCTACCATAAAGGTGGTGATGGGTATTTTCAGCTTTTTGCACTGCGCGGCCAGGTTCAGCGTACGGTTCAGGATCTTGCGGTCCAGGCCAAAGCTGTTCTTGTAATACTGTTTCCCGTTCTTGAGGCAGGTGGGCTTACCATCTGTGATCATGAATATCTGCTTGTTCGGGTTACGGCGCCGGCGCAGGATGTCCATGGCCAGCTCCAGGCCGGCTACGGTGTTGGTATGGTAAGGGCCTACCTGCAGGTAGGGCAGGTCTTTGATCTCTATCTGCCAGGCGTCGTTGCCAAACACGATAATATCCAGTGTATCTTTCGGATAGCGGGTGGTGATGAGCTCACTGAGGGCCATGGCTACTTTTTTGGCGGGCGTAATGCGGTCTTCGCCATAAAGTATCATGGAGTGGGAGATGTCGATCATGAGCGCGGTGCTCGTTTGCGTTTTGAAGTCGGTTTCCTTTATCACCAGGTCGTCCTGGTTAATGGAAAAGGCCTCTATGCCGTGGTTGATCTGGGCATTGCGCAGGGAGTCGGTTACGTCTATCTGTTCCAGCGGATCGCCGAACTGGTAGGCGCGGGTGTCGGCATTCAGCTCGTCGCCCTGGCCGGATTTACGGATATTATGATCGCCGATGGTCGATTTCTTCAGGCGGCCGAAGATCTCTTCCAGGGCTTTTTTGCGGATGTCCTGCTCTGTTTTTGCGGTAATGCTGATCTGGCCGCTTTCTTCGTTCTCGCGGATGTAGCCTTTGTCTTTCAGCTCCTGTATAAAATCGCCTATACCATATTCTTCGTTGGTCAGGTTATATTCTTTATCCAGCTCCGTAAGCCATTGCAGGGCTTCTGAAACGTCGCCGCTGGTGTAGGTAAGCAGCTGTGTAAAAAGATTCAGGAGCTTCTCAAAGGGCGATTTGTCATCCTCACCAGGCACAAACCTGGAAAATTGTAGTCCTCTCATCTGAATATTGATTTCATCCTGTGATTAATGCGCTGTAGTAACTGATTTATAGCGTGAAGGCGCTCGTATAAATTGTTCCGTTTGTGTAAATTTTTAATGATTTTGTGCATGGGGGCTTGTTCCCTGGCAGTGTTTTATTTTCTAAAATTACGCAAAAAAAAGTTGCCGGGGTACAGGCGCCGTATACACCGTCATGCGCCCGCACGTAATATTGTTGCGGATGTTTATAGCGGTATGCTTGCAATACTGCATAAAACCCTTTATTTTTCAACTATCTAACTAAAAAACCTTTTAAAAGATGAAAAAACTGATGAATGTCTTCCTGCTGGCCGGGGCGCTTGCTGCCACGGGCGCAGCCCAGGCGCAGTCCAAAGCGGATGATGTGGCGGGAAAACTGGGATGGAAGCTGAGCGCACAGGCTTACACCTTTAACCGTTTTACCCTGGCGGAGGCGCTGGACAAAATGGATAGCTGCGGCATACAGTATGTGGAGTGCTATCCCGGCCAAACCATTGGCGGCGGTATTGAAGGCACCACGGATTTCAAGATGCCGGCATCCCGCAGGGAAGAGCTGAAAAAACTGTTCAAAGACAAGCATAAAACGCTGGTGGCCTATGGCGTGGTAACGCCGCAGAACGAAGAAGAATGGAAGCAGGTGTTTGACTTTGCCAAAAATATGGGCATACAGGTAATTACCGCGGAACCGAAAGATGAGCACTGGGACCTGGTTTCCAAACTGTGCGACCAGTACCAGATAAAAGTAGCCATACATGACCACCCGCGCCCGTCGCACTACTGGCACCCCGACAGCGTGCTGGCGGCTGTTACCGGCAGAAGCCCGCTGTTTGGCGCCTGCGCCGACATTGGCCACTGGGTACGCTCCGGCCTGGACCCTGTTGAGTGCCTTAAAAAGCTGGAAGGGCACATCATGAGCCTGCACATGAAAGACCTGAACGCAAAATCGCCCAAGGCGCATGACGTAATCTGGGGGCAAGGCGTAAGCAACATTCCGGGTGTGCTGAAAGAGCTGCAGAAACAGCATTTTAAAGGAAATATGTCTGTTGAATACGAATACCACTGGGAGAATAGCACGCCGGAAGTAAAGGCGAGCGCTGCGTTCTGGAGATCCCAGGTAGCGAAGCTTTAGCGCGCCGCAGGCCCACTAAAGCCAATTCCGAATTATTCAATTCCGAATTACGAATTGAATGCAGCGGAGCAGTGTACGGCCTTCCGTTTTGCGGAAAACGCCTTTGAAATTTACGTATGATCGTGAATAATTGAATACAGCCTGTGTATTAAAACGCGGAGCGTTTATGAATGTTGGTTCATAAATGCTCCGCGTTTTTTTGTGGAAAGGCTGCCGGCTAGGGAGCCGGTGTTGCGGGGTTTACAGCGGCGGCAGCGCCGGTGTAAGCATGCACGGCCAACATGATGGCCTGTACCCGGTTATTTAAAGCCGCAGGGGATGTTCCGGCATAGGCCGGAAGGGCAAGCGGTATGTCGGGCGTTAGCTCGTTTTCACCTGTTTTACCGGCGGGGCGTATCCACTCTTTTACGCCCAGGCGCAGGCCCAGGCGCGTATGCGGCACCGTGGTGTAATACATTTCCCCGAAGTGGCTGGGGTGGCCATCGGGCGTTTGGCCAATGAGCGGCGCTATTTTATTGTCTTTGATAATAGTGGCAAACATCATGGCGCTGGAGAAGGTGCCGGCGCCTATCAGTACATATACTTTCCCTTTAAAGCGGCGTTTACCGGCGGCGGGCCTGATGGTGTCGGAGTCGAAGTGCAGGATGGCGCCGGGCTTCAGCCGCTCGTAGCGGTCATCGCGCATGCCCCAGCCTTTCATGGTGGCCAGGTATTCATCGCTCCTTTTCCAGTTACACTGGTAAGTGCGGTAGGGCTGGTCGTAAAAGCCGGCGATCAGCAGGTCGCCCACGGCGGAATTGCCGCCGCTGTTGCGGCTTACGTCAATGATAAGGTTTTCAACGCCATCGGCCGCTGCACGGTTATAAATGCTGTCGATGGTACGGCCTATTGCCGCGTATTCCTCATCGCTCCTTGTTAAAAAGGAGCAGGCGTTGATATAGCCGGTGTTTCCCGCCTTTTGATAGCTGATCTTCTGCGGGCAGTTTTGCGGAGCGGCCATGATGCTTTGCACATAACGCTGCCAGGCGGCAAGCGGCACGCCGGGCACCGTTATACTGCGTTCATCCTGCAACGTTATAGTGTAGCTGCCCGCGCCGGGGTTGGCCATGCCGTACAGGTAGCCCAGGTACTTTTCCGCGTTATGCCTACGCTGGGCGGGGAAGCCTACTGTAAAGCCGGCACATTGCTGCAGCACATCGTTTATACCGGTACCGTTTATTTTTTTGATAGGGGCGCCTTGGGCTATGCCGTTGGCGGCGGCCAGCAGGGTATCTATTACGTAAGCGTTCCCTTGTTCGCTCACAGCAAAGGGCAGCAGCAGCGCATTTTCATCAAAAACAGCTATGCTGTCCGGCGCGGTGATGCCGGCATGTTCGTCGGAGGTCCAGGACACGAGGGGTTTTACCAGGCGGTAAAATTCTGCCGCCGTCATGGAGTCTGTGAGCTTTGCCCGGGCGGCGTCAAATACTTTTTCATACTGCTTTCGGGTAAGCTCTGTAAAGGGATTGGCCTGTACGGTAAATACCTGGCGCTTTATAAAGGCCAGGTCGTTCTGCAGGTCGCGGGGCGCAAATTGCTGGGCGGTGCAAATGCGGGCTGAAAGCACAACAAGGCTGAGGAATACTGCAACTTTTTTGAATGGCATGGGCTGCTGGTTTTATTGAACAACAATATAATTAAGACTTTTCAGGAACACACCTGCTAAACATATGGCGGGGGAGCCACGGCACCCCTGAATAAAAGCAAAAAGGGCCCGTAAACATAATGTTTTACGAGCCCTTAATATTTTATCTGATCTTATCCGGGTACGCCGGTTTATTTTTTCCCGGTGTCGGGTATGTTGTTGATATTGCCCGGCAGCTCCTGTTGTTGTTTGGTGCTGTCGCCAAAATCGTTCTTCATGCGCTGCAGCAGGGAAATGAACTGCTCCGCCAGCTGACCGTCGTGCTGCAGGTCGTTGCTTAGCTTACCGGCGGGCAGGGAGCGGTAGTACTGCAGCTGCTGCTGGCAGTCGCGGGTAATCTTGCCTGCTATTTCATCGGCCTTCTTTACATCGCCGGCCAGGTAGTAGGCGTAAGCGGTTTGTAAAGAGCTGTAGTTATACATGTTGTTGGGCGATGTCATGGCGTAAGGGAAGGTGCTTTCCAGCAGGTTCTTATCGGCCTTATTCAGCACGGTAAGGGCCGAGTCTTTGGCGCCGTCCTGGGCCAGCACCGTACCTAAACGTGTATAGGCGTTGCGGAGGTACTGCAGCAGCTTGCGGTTAGGTTCGTCAAAGTAAGTGGTAGGCGTATTGGCGCCGCCGAATGCAAACTTCTTCATCAGGTTGTCGTACATCACTTCTTTGTTCACGTTAAAGTCTGCGCCCAGCATATCGTTATTGGGCTCTTTATGTACCGGCACCAGGCGGTAGGTTAAACCGTCCATCTGCAGGTAATCGTTCAGGCCCAGGTCTGTGGGGCTGGTGAAGTAAATGGGACGTTTCCAGTCGTTGGCGGCAATAATGTCGTACACGGCCAGGTCGTTCTTCAGCAGGTAGCTTTTGGACACCTGGAAGGGCAGCTGCGGCAGTACCCTGGCGCTGTCCTTAATATCCACCAGGCCGCTTTTGATCACCTGCGCCACGTTTACGGGTATGAACAGCTTTTGGGTGGGCAGGAAGTTCTCCTGGCTGCCATCGGTGGTGCTGAGCTTAGCGCGGGGATCGTCGGAGGCCATGAACGCCATTACCTCTTTCAGGTTATAGAATTTGTCCTGCGGGAATACGCCGGCATCGTAAAAACGGATGTAGTTACGGTTTTCGCCGCGGTATTTGTCCGGGCTCCAGGTCATGGGCACCGGATCGCTCTGGTTCACTTTCATGCGCTGCTGGTCAATGTACCAGTCAACGCCCAGCAGGCTAAGGTTAATTACGCGCACATCCGGGCGGATGCCTTCCACTTCCTGGGCATACCATAAGGGATAGGTATCGTTATCGCCCACGGTAAACAGGATGGCATTGGGTGCGCAGGACTCCAGGTAATCTTTGGCCACATCGCGGGCTACGGTTTTGGTAGAGCGGTCGTGGTCGTCCCATTCCTGGGCGCCCATGAGCACCGGTACGGCCAGCAGGCACAGGGCGGCCGCCAGGGGCGCGGAAATGTTCGACTTCTTCATCTTCTCTTTCAGAAACTCAAACACAGACAGCACGCCCAGGCCTATCCATATGGCAAAGGCGTAGAAGGAGCCCACGTATGCATAGTCACGTTCGCGGGGCTGGTTGCCGGCCTGGTTCAGGTAAATCACAATCGCAAAGCCGGTGAAGAAGAACAGCAGGCCAACAATAAGGCTATCGCGGCGGTGTTTCCTGTAATGATATAATAATCCTATTACGCCCAGTATCAGCGGCAGCAGGAACAGGCGGTTGTGGGCCTTGTTGTTTTTGAGGCTGTCCGGCATCATAGACTGGTCGCCGTACAGGAAGTTGTCCAGGAAGGGAATACCGGAGATCCAGTTGCCGTCGCGCACGTTGCCATAGCCCTGGGTATCGTTTTGCTTACCTGCAAAGTTCCACATAAAGTAGCGGAAGTACATGAAGTTCACCTGGTAGCCCAGGAAGAACTTAATGTTATCGGCAAAGGAAGGCTTTTCGCCCTGGCCCAGTCCCAGGTAAGTGCGGTAGTAATCGGCATGGCCCTGGTCATTGCTGCCGTCCCATACGCGGGGGAACAGCATTTTATCTTCAGCGGCATATACCGGTTCTACCTTTTTGCCGGCGATCTCGTATTTATCTTTTCCACGGGCATATACGTTACCGGTTTCCTTGTATTCAGTAGGACGGGCGGTGAACACCTGGCCATAAACCAGGGGAAAATCGCCGTACTGCTCGCGGCCCAGGTAGCCTACCAGTGAAATGGGGTTATCCACGTTGTACATATCTACAGACGGGTTGGCGGTAGACCGCACCATGGTAGTGATGTAGGTGGAGTAGCCCAGTAGCAGGAACAGGATGCATGAAGCGGTAAGGCGGGTGAAATGCACGGTAGATGCCGTGTTTGTTTTTACGCCTACCATCTTCAGGAAGTAGGGGATCAGCAGCACAATAGCGGCCAGCACCAGCTTCAGGACAATAACGCCGCCGCCGTCGATGGTATTAAAGGCGGGGATAATGATCACAGAGGCTACCAGGATAAGGGGGGCATACAGGCCCAGCTTGGGATTGCGGTAACCCATGAGCAGCACGCCTACAATTACTATGAAGTAAAATGCAAACCCGGTAAAGAAGGGGAGGCCCAGGGTGTTTACAAAAAATACATCCATGTAGCCGGATGCCTTGATGGTGTCCTGGATAATGAACTTCTGTACCAGGCCGGTTACGGCGCAGCCTACAATAAAGGCCCAGAAGGTGCCCCAGGCTGTTACCTTGTAGCGGCGGAAGTAATACACCATTACAATAGCCGGTATGGTAAGCAGGTTCAGTAAGTGTACGCCAATGGAGAGGCCCATCATAAAGGCAATGAACACAATCCAGCGGTCGGCATAGGGTTCATCTGCTTCGTGCTCCCATTTCAGGATAGCCCAGAAAACCAGAGCGGTGAACAGGGATGACATGGCGTAAACTTCGCCTTCAACGGCGGAGAACCAGAAAGAATCTGAAAAGGTATAAGCTAAGGCGCCTACAACACCGGCGCCCATGATGGCGATCATTTTTTCGCGGCCGATAACCTCACCGGGAGCTACCATGAGGCGGCGGGCAAAGTGGGTGATGGTCCAGAAGAGGAAGAGGATGGTGAAGCCGCTGGAGATGGCTGACATAAAGTTCACGCCCAGTGCGGCATTGGAGGGTTTCAGGAACATTGTGAACAATCTTCCGAGCAACACGAACAACGGGGCGCCCGGGGGGTGGGGAACCTGCACTTTATAAGCGCTGGAGATGAACTCGCCGCAATCCCATAAACTGCCGGTAGCTTCCATTGTCATGATGTAAACAGTGCAGGCAATTACACAAATGACCCAGCCTACAATGTTATTCGTCCGTTTAAAATTCATATGTTGGGTTTAAATTCCGACAAAAATAGAAAAAGTAGCAAATTATGGTATTTAGGGAAACAGTTTTAACTTTTTATATAATATCTTTTTATGTATAAGGAGGAGGCAAATGTGCGGATGTGCAGATATGCAGATGGGGGAGGATAGGGATGGTTGTAAACCGGATGTAGGGGAATGTGGGTGTTTATGTAGGGGGGAGTAGTTGCGCAGCAATGGCGCAGCAATGGTATAGAGGGAAAAAGGCGGAAAAAGGGCAGTTGGGGTGCAGTGGGGATGCAATTACGGAAGGCAATTACGAATTGAAATGTAGCATATGACAGTGGCTTGCTGACGGTGAGGGTGGTTTGAGGGAAAGAGGGCTGATAATGAATGGATATGAACAGGGAATGGCAGGATGAATAAGATGGCGCGTTGATGGAGGGCCGCCTTATTCAAAAATAATACGTACGGTTTGGTAAAAAGAGAGGTGCTGGTACCCGCCGGACTGGGTAAGCTGGTCGCGGGCAAAGCTTTGCAGGCCAAACAGGCCGGCGGCATTGCCTTTGTTGATGGCAATTTCCAGGTAGCCGGCGGCATTGAAGAGGGCCAGTTTCTGGCCTTCAGGAACATCGGCATAGGTTTCGGAGAGCTGGCTGATGACCTCATCGCGGCGGAAAAATATTTTGAACTTGCGCTGGCGGCGCTGCTCCTCAAACTGCTGGCGGGTAATGTTCACCACCACGTTCTCAAAGTTATCGATATGGATGATCTGCCCTTCTATATAATCTTCCCCGGTAAGGGGCTGCAGGTTGTTCTTAATGGTAATATCCGTAGCTGGTGTGCCCAGCTGCTCCCAGGGCAAGCCTTCCTGTATGCCTTTAAGGGCTTTGGTAAAGCGTTGTATAATCGTAAAGGTGTTCTTTGGCCGGGAGCTGTCCAGCTGCAGTTTCAGCACCTTTACAGCCTGGCCGCCGGTGATCATGGATATGAGGCCGTTATCGGCGCAGCCAATGTATTGCCCGTTCCATTCGGCCAGCAGCACGTGATCGGCCTTACGGTCGAACAGGTTAATGAGCACTATATGAAAGGTAGCGGGCGGGTACCAGGCAAAGGCACTTTTGCAGATGTAGGTGGCCTGCGGCAGGTTAAAGGGGGAGATATGATGGGTAATGTCCGCCACATGGCAACCCGGACAATCCTGCCATAGCTGCCCTTTAATGGCACCTACGAGATAGTCCTGATAACCGATGTCTGATGTGAGCGTGATAATGGACATGTACAATCAAAATCCGTATTCCTGTTCTTCATTCCCTGCTGTATCCCTGGCTGGCCGGGGTTTACCCAAATCTAAGTGCAAAGAAAGGTAAAAAATAGTGATTACCAACTGCAAATAGCGGCAAGTAATGCACTGTGGGTATTTAGGGAAGGTGGTTAATAGCAAGGAATGTGCCGGATATGTACCTGTATTACGTGAACGGCTGTATGTAAATAAGCGGCATTCAGCCGGCGGCAGCCGGTGCCGGGTGGTTTTGCCGTTTATTCAGGCTGTCCTTTGTTTTCGGTGATGAAGTTATACAGGCTGCCTTTAATGAACTGGTCCCAGCCCCGGTGGCACATGCTATAACATTCCACGCCGGGGTGCAGGCCAATATGCGTCATGGTAACCTCCGCCGCGCCGTTCTCTTTTTCCTGCAGCTCAAATACCACCTGGGTGTGCTGCCATTCTTTTTTATCCGCTACAAAGTGCAGGCAGCAATCTTCCACCAGCCATACGATCTTTTGGGGAGGTGTTGCTTCTGTGATCTTAAAGTTGCAGAAGGTTTCGCCGAAACGAACGGTGAAGCGGTCGCCGGGGTGCTGTGCGCTGCCTTCAAAATTTTTCGCCCACCATTGGGGCACCTGGCTAATGGCCTCAAAGGCCTGCGGCAACGGTACATTTACCTGTATGGTTGCCTGGTAATTATTTTGTGTTTTCATGCTGTAAAGGTAGCTGCTTTACGTATCAGTGAAAACCCCCTGATTAGCCGTTGTTAGGGGGAAATTTGGCCAATTTATGTGTAAGTTTGTTTTATGATGAAGCATGTATCTATACTGGTGCCCGCGGGTGAAGTGAGCCTGATAGATATCGTAGGCTCGTACAAAGCTTTTAAGCGGGTGAACCAGCACCTGGCCGCGCACGGGCGGGCGCCGTTGTTTACGGCGCAGCTGGTGGGTACCGGGCAAACGCAGGTGGTGGAAAACGGCCTGTTTTCCATACACCCCGATGCGGATATACGGCAGGTGCAGCAAACCGACCTGGTAATTGTGCCGGCCATCAGCTGGAACTTTGAGCAAAGCCTTGCCGCCAACCGCGCGCTGCTGCCCTGGATTGTGGAGCAATACCATAAAGGCGCGGAAGTAGCCAGCATGTGCATAGGCGGCGTGCTGCTGGCAGCTACAGGGCTGTTGAACGGGCGGCGCTGCTCAACCCACTGGATGGCGGCAGACGCCTTTCGCCGCATGTTCCCGGATGTAGAGCTGGTGGTGGAAAAGCTGATCACAGACGAGCACAGGATATATACCAGCGGCGGCGCTTTTTCTTTTGTGAACCTGCTGCTGTACCTGATAGAAAAATATTGCGACCGGGAAATGGCTATTTTCTGCTCCAAGGTGTTTGAGGTGGATATTGACCGTAACAGCCAGTGCGCTTTTACCATGTTCTCGGGTTTAAAAAGCCACCAGGATGAAGCCATTAAACAGGCGCAATTGTTCATTGAAACGCATGTGAATGAAAAGATATCCATGGCGGAGCTGGCGGCCAGCCTGGGATTGAGCCGCCGCAATTTTGACCGGCGCTTTATTAAGGCCACCTACAACACGCCGCTGGAATACCTGCAGCGGGTGAAGATAGAAGCGGCCAAAAAGGCGCTGGAAACCAGCAGCCTTACCGTTAACGAAGTGATGTACGGCATTGGCTATACGGACTTAAAAACGTTCCGTGAAGTGTTTAAAAAGATCACCGGTTTATCGCCCCTGGAATACCGGAATAAGTATAATAAAGAGGCGGTGGCGTTATTATAAAGCCATACCCGTAATAGAATCAAAATGCACCCCGTTATAACACAGGTATATGCGCCGGGTACCATTGCCGGCATGTGTAGGCCCTGCTTCATAATAAACCGTACCATTTGATCTTAATACCACAATCTCCAGGTTCAAAGCTTCTGCTACAAAGGAGGGGGTAAAGTCCTCCGTCCAGTTGCCGGGTTGTATGATCTGGTCGATTACGGCGTTGAGCGCCTGTATATCGGGCACGGCTCCGAACAAATGCGTTATTACCTGCTGGTTGGTGAGCATGGCGTGCACCGCCGCTGCCCGTACTGACTGCTGTGCATCGGGGTCGGACCTTACACCGTTCAGCGCTTCATAGATGGCATTGTAAAAGCAGTTGCCTGCGCCGCCGGTGTTATTGATGGTCCAGGTAGCAGACCCTATTTGCACGGTACGCGGGGCCGACCGGTCAAATGCGCTGCCGGAGATGGTGAAGGCAAGGGAAGACGACCTGGGCTTGATGATGTACGACGCCAGCTTTTTTACCAGCGCTTCGGTGGAGTAGGCGGGCTGGAAATCCTGCGGGGTGGTGATGTGCAGCCGTTCACTCTCTTCCAGGGAGAGGTTGTTTTCCAGCTGCAATATTTTTTGCGTGTATTCGTGCATGGTGGTAGGCGTTGTAAAGTCAAAGCTTTCCATATGATCTCCTTTAACCAATGCTTGTTTGAGCAGCGCCTGGTACCTGTTATGCACGTAATCCATTGCCAGCTTGCGTATCTGCTCCGGTTTAAGGGTTTGGAGCTCTACGCTTGACATTACCTCTGCAACGCGCTTGCCCAGGAAGTTGATCTTTTTCAGGCAGTCAAACACATTGTCGGGCACGGAGAAGTCGTACTTTGTTTTTTTATCCAGCTCGTCCAGGATAAATTTCGCAATACCCACCACCATTTTGCACCAGTTGGGCAGGTCCAGGGGATCAACATGCCGGCCGATAAGCCCGTTGAGCCACGCAAGGCGTTTTTCCTGCAGGGCATAGCCGGCAAAGCGGGCGGTGTTTACCTCTGCAGCAGCTTCTTCTGAGCCGGAAGGGGTTACCAGCGCGGGATGCGCGGTGAGGTCTTCATCGTTAAGGGAGAAGATGGCCGCCACGGGGAAGTGATCGCTGAAGCGCTGCCAGTATTTGGAGTAGGAGAGATCCTCCGCATCTACCTGCAGTATTTTGCCTTCGGGGCGCAGGATGCCGGTAACCACGGATTGCCAGGCCTGGTTGTGGATAAAGAAGTCGGCGATCTGCACATCTATCTGGCGGGTAAGCGGGTCGTGCTTTGGATTGGTGCCTGAAACGGTTTGGGCTATCAGCAGGCCAATATCTTCTACCTGGCTTTTTACGGTAAGGTCTTCTATGTTGCGGTGCAGCTGCTCATCTCTTTGCGCCTGCTCCAGGAATTTGAGGCGCTCCCGCAGCACTTCCGCTTTTTGCAGACTTTCCTGGTCCTCTTTATTGGCCAGCGCCTGCAGATCTTCCTGGAGCTTACGTTGCAGCTCAGTGATCTTTCCTTTAATACCTGGTATTTCCGGGTCGCCGGAGCGGTTGTGGGGGTCGGGTTGTTTTACCACTGCTTCCGCAGTGAGGTAGTAGTCGCCGCCAACGATCAGCGGAATGCCTTGTGCAGCGGCCCGTTTCCGCAGGGTTGTTAATCCTTCTTCTACTTCTTTATAGATATTCTGCCGGTTCCATTCTGCTACTTCCCCGCGGCTGTCCGGCTCAGGGGTGGTGTGCACCACGCCGATCCAGAAGGGTTTGCCCTGGTTCTTACGCTGCACTTCATACACGATAACAGGGCGGAATATACCAACATTTTTATTCCAGTCTATGGCGGCGCCGGCATCTACCATTTCGCCGGTGGTTTTTACCTGGTATATATGCGTAACTGTTAGCCCGGATGTTTTTTTAATCAACAGCGGGTAGTGCTCGCGCTGTGGATTTTCACCGCCGGATGACAGCCTGGGGCCGTGGTAGGCATCGTACAGGGGATGCTCCGGCGCTTCGCTGGCGGCTGCGCCGGGGCTTTTGTCCTTACCCAGCAGCGTGGGATCATTAACCTCCTGCAGCAGCACAATATCGAGCCATTCGTTGTTCTGGAACATTTCTTCGAGGTGAATAACGATGTTATGGGTGTGCATGGCACGTGCCAGCTCCAGGATGGACTGTATTTTCGGAATGGCGAACCCGTTATTTATTAACAACAGGGCGTATTCTACCGGCACCATCCTGTTGAGCAGCGTTTGGACGGATGTATTTTGGGTAATGGCGGAAATGGCTTTCATCACTACATCGGCAGGTTCCACTGCTTTTTCAAACTGGCGCAGCTCTTTTACTTTGGTGGCGAGCTCCAGGCGTTTAGCCGTATCTTTTTTTGACTGTTCCCAGGCAAGCCGCCACTTTTCGCCGGCAATGCGTGTTATTTCTGTCGCCAGGGATTTTTCATTAAACCGGCTTCTTTTTTCGGCCAGCTCTTCTACGCGTTCCTCCAAAGGTCTTAACAGGTCGGCAATGTTGCCCTTGAGGTTCTGGAATCCCTTATCGCGCAATTTCGTTTCATCCAGGAAAGAGCTCTGGCTTCTGGCGCGCTTTTTTTCCCTGTTTTCCTGTATGCGCGTGGACCGTCTTTTCAGCGGCTGCTCTGTGGTATCTACCTCTTCCTCCTGCGGGATAGCTGTTGCTGTTTCTTCCCTCTCATCATTATCCTGTGTTTTATATGTTTTCATTTTTTCCTTTACGGCGGTTACAAATGTATCGATGCTGGTGAAGAGGCCTGTCCAGCTTTCCGGTGAAAAGGACGCAAACTGCTGCTCAAAAGTAATTAACGCCGTTTCCATGTCGCGTGCGCTGAAATGCGCC
>NZ_DASTRI010000278.1:0-29038 GCF_035761305.1 Chitinophaga sp.
GATGATATTGATTTACTAATTACACGAGCGATGTCTAAGAAAGTGCAATATGAGTTGGAATACCCGGTACGGTGCTCACCCAGTATCTTATACGAATTCCTTTCCACCCCGGCTGGTTTGCAGGAGTGGTTCGCCGATAAAGTAGATTTCAGGGATAATATTTTTTCGTTCTCCTGGAATGGCGCAACAGAGGAAGCCGAAGTGCTGGAACAGGAAGAAGAGGAATTTATTCGTTTGCGTTGGTTGCATGCCCCTAATGGAGAATTTTTTGAATTCCGCATTCAGATCTCAGAAGTTACCAATGAAACCATACTGGTAGTAAAAGATTTTGCAGAGAAGAAAGAAATTGCCGACCAGAGCCAACTTTGGGACTATCAAGTGAAAGACCTTTTTCACCGTATCGGAAATTAAACGTTACTGGTAGCTGATAATTAGCCGTTAGTAACAACCCTGAACTTTAGTACTGCCCTTATTCCTTACCAGCTACTAACTCACCGCCACCACTAACTGCTAATTAGCAACCTACTTATAACTTATTACTGCAAGCAAGGTTGTGTAACAAGCTACTGCTTCGGGAATTATTTTTTCCCATATTTCCAGCGCAAACGGCTTTGCCAGCTTTATAAATTCCCGCTGTTCTATCCACGTTTCCCATTCCTGTGGCTTAAACGTCGCCACCGGCCGGTAGTTGCCGTTTTCAAAATCATGCTGCCAGGGATCATCCTGCATATATACCTGCACCTGCTGCGCGACCAGCTGCGCGTAGCCTGCCTGCAATGCCGGCACATAACCTGCTTTTACCGTACCGGCCAGGTGCAGCGTGCAGGTGAAATAGTGCCCCCACCAGAACATGGTACGAAAAGCCCACACCGCCTCCTGGCTGAAATACCGGGGATAATCCAGTATTACATATGGCAGCTCTTTATACCGCTCTCCCTTGGATATTTTACCGCCCTGCTGCAGGCAGGGCACCGGAAAGGGAAAGAGGGCCGTTTGCAGCTGCGCTTCCAACTGCCGGTGCACCGCCCCCATCAGCTCCATTACCTTGTTTATTACACTGTTCTTATGATAGATCCAGCCGGCATCAAAGGCCACCTGCCGCTCTTCCGGCGTAAGTAAAAAATTTTTCATATTATTAACGCTAACATCATATCCGCACAGGGTGCTGCTACCGTAAATCGTAGTAAATTGCAGCCTGCGGAACAGGTATGCTCCCTGTTTGCCGGTAAAAATCGTAAATAATAACTATTATTACGAAGTGAAAAAACTCGATAAGCTCATTATTAAAACATTCCTGGGGCCCTTTGTGGCCACTTTTTTTGTTACCTGGTTTGTATTGCTCATGCAGTTCCTGTGGAAGTATATTGACGACCTGGTGGGCAAAGGGCTGGATGTACCGGTTATAATGGAGCTTATTACCTATACCAGCGCCAGCTTAATTACACTGGCCCTGCCGCTGGCGGTGCTGCTATCCTCCATCATGACCTTTGGTAACCTGGGCGAAAGCTTTGAGCTGGTTGCCTTAAAATCATCCGGTATATCGTTACTGCGTTTCATACGCCCGTTACTGTTTGTATGCATCGGCATCGGCATCCTGGCTTTCCTGTTTGCCAACTATGTAATACCGGTAGCTAACCTGCGCGCCAAGTCGTTGCTGTATGACATTACCAACTCCAAACCTGCGTTTAACATAAAAGCCGGCGTGTTTTACAGCGATATTCCCGGCTATACTATAAAAGTAGCGCGCAAGGAAAAAGATAATAAAACCATTCACCAGGTAATGATCTTTGACCAGTCCAACGGCGGCGGCGGCAATGCAGCCGACAAACTGATACTGGCCAACAAAGGCACCATGCAGCTTTCCGCCAACAAACGCTTCCTGTACTTTGTGCTGCAGGACGGATGGCGGTATGAGGAGCGCAACCTGCGCGGCTCCAACACGCCGGGTGAACTGATACGCATGGGCTTTAAAGAATATAAAAAAGCATTTGACCTCAGCTCCTTTACCTTTAGCCGCCTGGATGTAGGCCTGTTTGCCTCAAACCAGCAGATGCTGAACATACGGCAGCTGGATAAAGCTATCGACTCTCTCCGCAAAGAAGCCTCCACCGTTAGCAAAACCGTAAGCGCCTATGTAACTTCCCGCTACCCTTTTTACAAATGGAAAGATACCGGCTGGCTGGCTACTGCCCCGCCGCTGGGCGTGCAGCAGTTTAAAGATATAATACCTCAGAAGAATTACCGTTATACCTTAGAACGTGCAGAGCAGGCCTTACGTGAAACAGAAAGCAACCTGGAGGCGCCGGCAAAAGAGTTCAACGACAAAAATATTATTATCATCCTGCATAAAGTGGAATGGCAGCGTAAGTTTACCCTGGCGGCGGCCTGCGTGGTAATGTTCCTGATAGGCGCGCCACTGGGCTCCATTATCCGCAAAGGCGGTTTAGGCACCCCGCTGGTATTTGCAGTAATATTTTTTGTTATATTTAATATATTTTTCATGGTGGGCGAGAAACTGGCCCGGAAAGATGTGCTGACCACCTTTGGGGGGATGTGGCTATCCAACATTGTGCTGTTACCAATAGCAGCCTTTTTGATTTACAAAGCCATGAATGATTCCCAGTTATTCAATAAAGAATTTTATTTTAGACTTTTCGAGATAATAAAGAAGCTCTTTTATAAGCTTAAGGAACATAAGCGACGACCTACAACTTAAAAACGTATACTTTGAAAACGTTCGTTACACTGTTTAGAAAGAATACCTACTTCTTTCTACCGCTGCTCCTTTGGGTATTAGCAGGCGGCTTCATGCAAAGCATTTTCACACCGGAAGAGCTGTTCCGGGGCATTAACCAAACGCACAACTCCGTGGCTGATGTGCTGATGACCGGGCTCACTTACCTGGGAGATGGGGCTGCCTTTGCGGTAGTGCTGGTATGCACATTAATAGCCCGAAAATACAAGCTGTTCTTAATAGGACTGGTTAGCATACTGGCGGTAGCGCTGATTGTACAAACAGCCAAACATGCCATAGATGCGCCGCGCCCTTTGCTGTACTTCCAGAATGCCTCTTTTGTGCATGTGGTAAAATGGGTATCTGTACATTACCATAACAGCTTTCCTTCGGGCCATTCTGCCGGCGCTTTTGCACTTTTCTGCTACCTGGCCCTCATAGATAACAACAAGCTGCGCGGCCTGCTGTTTGTGTCTCTGGCGCTGGTGGCGGCCTACTCCCGCATTTACCTGGCTCAACACTTTTTTGCCGATATTTATATTGGCAGCATCATTGGCACCGGCTGCAGCTTTATTGTATACAGCCTTTTTGAATTTAAGAACCTTACCAAAACACCGGTGCTTTGCTCCAATGCAGCGGAAACCGCCCTGCTGGCAGAGCCTAACCTGGGTTAACCTACTGCAGGCCAGGCATAAGTAGCCATATATTTGTGGTAGTTTATTGGGCCGGGTTTAAATAAATCCGGCATTTAACCGTTTAACCTCATAACAGGCAACCAATAAGCGTGTTAACTGTTTAACCAATAACTATCAACCTGACCTGGATGAAGTACCTTCTGATTGCCATAGCAGCAGCCCTGCTTTTTATTCCCTTTACGGGCGGCATTGCCCTGCAGGACCCACTATCGCTTTATTATACTGCAGCCGCTAAAGCTACTCTGCCAGGTGGATTACAACCCTTTCCCCTATACGGCTGGGTACAGGCCGGCAGTTTACGCTTGTTCGGCAACCCCGCATTTGCAGCTTATTTTCCCAATGCAGTTATCGGCATTATAACCCTGCTTACCTTTTATGGCATTGGCAAAAAGCAGGCCGATGAAAGGCTTGGCACCTGGTGGGCGCTGGTGTATGCCAGCTGCTGGCTTCCCTTCCTGGTGTTCCGGTCGGCCCTGCCAGACCCGCTGTTCAATTACCTGTTTTTTTTATCCGTTTACTTTGCGTATCGTATAGCCTACTCCGTAAAGCCTATAATAATAGCTGCATTAAGCGGCCTTTGCCTGGGCCTGGCTATGCTCATCAAAGGCCCGCTTACATTGCCGCTGGCCCTGCTGCTGCTGCTGGGCTACTGGATTGCCAGCAAGGGCAAAACTGGTATTAAGGCGGCACAGCTGCTAATATTAATCTTACTGGCCTGTTTGCCGGTAGCTACGTGGCTTGTTTACAATGGCGTTGTTCAGGGGTGGACAACGGTACAACAATACTTCAGCTACCAGGCAGCCCTGCTGTTTAATCCCTGGCCACGGGATAATGTTGTTTACTATATGGTATTGCTACCCGGCTGTTTTCCGGCAGTGCTGTTTCTCCTGGGTTACCTGTATGCAAAGCGGCGATCTATTTACAACACCGGGCTGCCGTTGGAGCTTAAAGAATGGAAGGTGTGGATGTGGCTTTTCTTCTGGATAGTGCTGCTACTGGCTCCGGCTACATTGTACATAATCCCCCTTTCGTTCCTGGCCGCCTGGCAGGTGTACCGCATCAGCGCGGGGCGGCAACGCCTGCGCGGCTGGCATATTGTACTGCTGATGTTAACGGGCATACTCATAGGGCTTGTTTTTTTAATGGCCGTACTTGCCGGCGTTTATAAAACAGCGTTAGCGCCGTATGTGCAAGCGCCTTTTATACATGCTTTTTTACAGCTGCCGGTAACCTGGCAGGAATGGGAAGTACTGTATGGTGTGCTGTATATAGCGCTGGTAAACTATAGCGGGGTGCTGCTGTTCAGGAGAAAATACCAGGAGGGGTTATTGTGTTTGTTTGTTGGCTCGTTGCTGTTTGCCGCGGCTGCCTGCTTGCATTTTGCGCCTAAGGTGCTGTTTTAAAGAAGCGGTTAGCTGTCGGTAATCAATACAGGTATGCATACTGGTTACAACAGTTAACCACTTCTTTTAATTTATTTTATTTCATAGCTATATCATATTGCTTTTCTACCTCATTCCAGTTGATCACATTCCAGAAAGCATTTATGTACTCAGGCCGGCGGTTCTGGTATTTCAGGTAATAGGCATGTTCCCAAACATCCAGTCCCAGTACCGGTATGCCTCTTTCCTTAACAACCTGGTGCATTAAAGGATTGTCCTGGTTGGGAGTAGATATAACGGACAGCTTTTTTTCAGGCGTTACAATAAGCCAGGCCCAACCTGAGCCAAAGCGGGTTTTAGCGGCATCGTTAAATTTGCCCTGGAAAGTTTCCCAGGAGCCGAAAGCGCCGTTAATAGCGGATTTCAGCTTACCGGATGGTGTGGTTTTCTCATGAGTCATGAGGGTCCAGAACAGGGAGTGGTTATAATGCCCCCCGCCGTTATTACGTATAGCCTTGTCCTTTTCAGTAACCTTATTCAGTATCTGGTCCAGCGGAAGGCTGGCAAATGTGGTACCTTTTACAGCTTCATTCAGGTTTTTCACGTACGCACCATGATGTTTGTCATGATGGATTTCCATTGTCAGTTTATCAATGCTGGGTTCAAGGGCATCAAATCCATAAGGTAAAGGCGGCAGCTCAAAAGGCGCTTTAGGACTATTAGCCAGGGTGCTGTGGTGTGAGGGTGCGGCGGCCAGTACGCCGGATGGGTTGCTTAAAGCAGCCACTCCTGCAAGACCTGCCAGTTTGATGAATTCTCTTTTATCCATATCAAATAGTATTGAAAGTGATGGTATAATGATGATCCGAAGTTGCTGCAACCACAGGTGGTAGGCTGTAAAGCTACAAATATTACTCCATTTTATCCATTGAGCCAGGCAGCGGTAAAATTGAAAATCCTGCTTTTTCCGCGCTCATCCGTGCCCTGCTTAAAAATTCATTATGATTTATTCTGAAAATAATATTATTTTACCGGTACCTTCATGTGAAGTACAAGCAAGCGTATCTATTCTTAATCAGAAATCAGTGAAGACTATTTATCCCGGGCAGTGCCTGCTGTAAGAATAGTGCAGCAAATTTGTTACTCCTGCCCTAGTAGCCTAACACGGAGCGAATGCCAACAATTATGGGTCATGACTATAATCGGTTTGAGAGATGATTGCCAACTATATCAGCTCTTGAAAAAGATATTTCTCTAATAGCGCTATAACTATAGGTACACTTCCTTTACCAGCAGTGGCAGGTTGAGAGCGTTCGTTAGTTTAGCCGGATTTAAAAATTTAAAGCATTCCTATACATGCTTAAGGTAAGAGTATTCAGGGCTATTGATTATCCCGAAGAATGTATGCAATACATTACCGGGCACCGTAAAGTACTGGAAGCATACGGAGTTACTAAAGTTACTTCCGCCAGCATTGACTGGATGTATGAGCCGTATGCCTATCTGATTACCGTTACCTCGGAAGACGGGCAAAAAGTATACGGCGGCTGCCGTATACAGCTGGCCGGCGGCAGCGTGCCGCTTCCCATTGAATCGGCCATCAACACCATGGATACGCGCATTTTTGACCTGGTGAAACGTTTGCAGCGCCAGGGCGGCACCGGGGAATTTTGCGGCCTCTGGAACTCCCGCGAAGTAGCCGGTTGGGGCGTAGGCAGCATTGTACTGTTTCGTGTGGTAAATGCCGTATTAAGCCAGCTTCCCATTACCACCTTCCTTAGCTTTTGCGCACAAACCACCTTTAAGAACAGCAGTAAAACCGGTTATAAGATCCTCACGGAAATAGGCAACCAGGGAACTTTTTATTATCCCAAGGAAGACCTGATTGCCACTGCCATGATCCTGGAAGATCCGTGGGAGCAACGCAGCGCCCATCCCGAAGAAAGAGAAAAAATCATGCACCTGCGCAACAATCCTGTGCAAACGGTTGTTGAAAAAGGACCAAAGGGAGAAATGCTGCTGGACTACGACCTGCGTATACGCCAGGCCCACCAGCATGATAATAACCTGTTGCTCGTAAAATAACCAAGCATATTATTAAAGGCCTTACAATATATGAACCCGATAGAAGAAAAGTACCTGGTTTCTGATGAGGAAAAAGATGTAAAAACTGTTCGTTTCTTTCGCCTGCAATCTCCACCGCAACGCGCCGCTTTTGAGGAATTTTTACAAACCACCCCCAACATCCGCGTATTTGATACCATCTGGCAGCAGGTGCAGGAGCTGATGAAAACCCGCCACCCGGCCGAACGGCTCACGCCGGAAGCCTTACAGCAAAAAGCGGCCGCGCACCTGGGCAGCTGCCCGGCTGCTGAATATGGCGTTTGGGTATATTACCCCTGGAGTAACCGCCTGGTGCACATCCTGGACAAAGCCGAGTTTATTGAAATGCGCACCAGCCGTAACCAGCACAAGATCACCGCAGCAGAAATAAACATACTGGCAACCAAAAAAATAGGGGTCATTGGCTTGTCGGTAGGACAAAGCGCTGCCCTTACGCTGGCCATGGAACGGCTGTGCGGCGAAATCCGCATTGCGGATTTTGACCGGCTGGACCTCAGTAACCTGAACCGCATACGCGCCGGCATACATAATATAGGCCTGCCCAAAACCACCATTGTGGCAAGGGAAATAGCCGAAATAGACCCTTTCCTGAAAGTGACCTGTTTTGAAGACGGCATTACGGAAAATAACATCGGGGATTTTTTACTGGAAGGCGGCCGGCTGGATGTAGTGGTAGAAGAATGCGACAGTATGGATGTAAAAATAATGAGCCGCCAGCAGGCGCGCGCCGCAGGTATTCCTGTAATTATGGAAACCAGCGACCGGGGCATGATGGATATTGAACGCTTTGACCTGGAACCCCAACGGCCCATTTTGCACGGAAAAGTGCAGGATGACTTATCTTACAGCGCCATTCGCCAGTTTACCGGTGAGCAGCGGATGCAGGTAGCCCTCAACATCCTGGATTATGAAAACATTTCCGATAAGCTGAAAAGCTCTATACACGAAATTGGCAAAACCATTACCACCTGGCCGCAGCTGGCATCTGCCGTTGCTTTGGGTGGCGCCATGGTAGCACATGTTTGCCGGGAAATATGCCTGGGTCATTCCATTTCATCCGGCCGGTATTATGCGGATCCGGACCAGCTTTTTAAATTGTAAATCTTACTTTTCCGCCCTAATGAAGCGCTGTATTTTTTTATACCTGTTATTATCCCTGCTGCCAGGTATGTATATGCATGCCGTGGCAGACACCATTACCATCACTAACCTTAAACCCCTGGACCTGGCGGTATATGGGCAAATGCAGTACCTGCTGGATAAAACAGACACCCTGCAGCTGGCAGATGTGCTGGCCCATGGCGAGTTTAAGCCCATTGAAAAGCAGATCCCCAATTTTGCCATTACCACAGATGCCCTGTGGCTGCGGTTTACGGTTAATAACCAAACCGCCGAAAACCACCTGAAAGCGGATATTACCTATCCCATACTGAATAAGGTGGATTTCTATTATCCCCTAGCGGATGGCCAATACGGCATGGTAAAAAGCGGTGAGCTGCGGCCTTTCAAAAAGCGCTCTTACAATCACCAGAACTTTGTATTTGACCTGAATGTGCCCGCCGGCGCCACCCGTACCTTTTTCCTGCGCATACAAACCAAGGAGCCCATACTGGTGCCTACCTATATTGGTACGGAACGGGAAATACTTACCAAGCTGAATAAAGACGACCTTTTCCTGGCCCTGTATCTTGGCGTTATACTGGTAATGTTCCTGTATAACATCTTTATTTTCTTTACCACCCGCGACTGGAGCTACTTTTACTACATCTGCTATATTGCAACGGTAGGCTTTACGCAAATATGCCTGCTGGGCTTTGGCTACCGCTACTGGTGGCACGACAATACCTTTATTACAGAACAAAGCGTGCAATGGGGCGGCGTATTATCCGGGTTAGGCGTGCTGCTGTTTGTAAAAAACTTTTTGCACGTACGGTCAAAGTCGCGTTGGGCCAACCGCCTGTTCTGGTTCTTTATTACCGGGTATTGCCTTACGCTTGTTATTTGCCTGTTGGGGCAACTGTCACTGGCTTATGCCATTATAGATATGCTGGCCCTGTCCGTAGTGGTGTTCATACTTATTTTTGGCCTTATACGCGCTATCAAATACAAGGAGCGCCTGGCCCGCATATTCCTGCTGGCCTGGGTGGTGTTCATCGCTTCCATTATGATTTTCGTGTTGAAAGATGTTGGTATTATCCCCTACAACATTTTCACCAGCCACATACTGCTGATCGGCTCTGCCGTGGAAGTAGTGCTGCTGTCCTTTGCCCTGGCCGATAAGATCAATACCTATAAAAAGGAAAAAGAAGACTCGCAGGCGGCAGCGCTGCGTATATCCCAGGAAAATGAAAAACTGGTGCGCGAGCAGAATATTGTACTGGAAGAAAGGGTAGCCCAACGCACAGAGCAGCTGGTAAAAAGCAACGATGACCTGAATACTGCCCTTAGCAGCCTGAAAGAAGCACAAAGCCAGCTGGTGGAAAAGGAGAAAATGGCCTCCCTGGGCCAGCTTACAGCCGGCATAGCGCACGAGATCAATAACCCTATTAATTTCGTTACCTCCAACATTAAGCCGCTGAAGCTGGATATTGAAGATATTAAAACGCTGCTGGCCAAATACGAGCAGCTGGAAAAGCAGCCGGAGCTGCAGCCGGCCTTCCGGGAAATAGCTGCCTTTAAGAACGAAATAGATATTGGCTACATACATGAGGAAATTACCTCCCTGCTGAAAGGCATAGAGGACGGCGCCATGCGCACCGCGGAAATTGTAAAGGGCCTGCGCACCTTCAGCCGGCTGGATGAGAGCGATGTAAAGTTCGTAGACCTGCATGAAGGCATTGATTCTACCCTGGTGCTGCTGCGAAACGCCATTCCGTCTTATGTAAAAGTAGTCCGCAATTACGGGGAACTGCCCAAGGTAGAATGTTATGCCGGCAAGGTAAACCAGGTGTTCATGAACATTATCACCAACGCTATTAGCGCCATTAAAAAAAAGGGGGATGAGGACAATGCCACCCTTACCATTACCACCCGGCGCGAGAACGGGTTTGCCTGTATCAGCATTAAGGATAGCGGCACCGGCATGCCGCAGGAAGTGAAGGAAAAGATATTTGACCCCTTCTTTACCACCAAAGATGTGGGTGAAGGCACGGGTTTGGGCCTTTCCATCGTTTTTAATATTATAGAAAAACACAATGGGCGGATTATAGTAAACACCGCACCGGATGAAGGAGCCGAATTTGTTATATATTTACCTTTGAAAATTACTCACCTGCCGAATTAACTTGAACCCTGAATGAAAGAAAACCGTATCAGGATATTGTACATCGACGATGAAATTCATAACCTCAATGCTTTCAGAGCAAGTTTTAGAAGGAGTTATGAAATTTACACAGCCAGCTCAGCCCAGGAAGCCAAGCTGTTACTGAAAAGTATAGATGTACATATCATTATTGCAGACCAGAAAATGCCTGTGACCACCGGCGTTGATTTCTTTTACGAGATCAAGGAACAGCTGCCGGACCCTATTCGCATACTGCTGACCGGCTATACCGATGTGGAGGACATTATTGAAGCTATTAACAAGGGGCATATTTTCTCCTATGTAAAAAAGCCCTGGGATGAGCACGAGCTAACGAATACCATCAGCAATGCCTACGAAATGTACCAGGCCCGTAAGCAGCTGAAAGAAAAAATTACGGAACTGGAAAAAACCAACGATGAGCTGAACCGGTTCATTTACTCTACCTCCCACGACCTGCGCTCCCCCCTGATGTCGGTGCTGGGCATTATTAACCTTACCCGGCTGGATAATTCCGTAAAGGACCCCAATGGCTATGTGGATATGATAGAATCGTGCGTGCTGAAGCTGGACGGCTTTATCCAGAAAATCATTGAATATTACCGCAATTCGCGGCTGGATGTGGAATACGAGAAAATTTACTTTGACAGCCTGCTGCATGAATGTATTGCTGCATTTAAACCCCAGAATACTGCGATAGAATTTCAGCTGAATATAGATCAACCGGTAGATTTTAAGGGAGATACCTTCCGTATCAGTGTTATTTTAAACAACCTGATATCAAATGCTGTTAAGTATCAGAAACCGGATGAATCCAATCCAAAAGTAAATTTATCGGTAAAGGTAGAGCCGCATAAAGCCACCATCTGGATTGAGGATAACGGTATTGGTATATTAAGCGAGCACCTGAGCAATATTTTTAAAATGTTTTTCCGCTCCAAAAACAATAATAAACCGGGCAGTGGTATTGGCTTGTATATTGTAAAAGAGGCCCTTAATAAAATAGGGGGCACTATTAACGTGGAATCCAAGTATGGAGAAGGCACGCAGTTTGAAATAACTATTCCTAATAGAAATGATTTCGATTCCTGATCTCCGCATCATATTAATTGATGATAACGAAATTGATCTTTTGCTGCACGAACGGCTGATCTCGCTGCAGCAGATCAGCAGGACTGTTATTCCCTTTAACAATGCCAACAAGGCGCTGGAATTCCTTTCCTCCAACATTACCTTACACCGTATTCCGCCTACGATTATCCTGCTGGATATACAGATGCCGGAAATGGACGGCTTTGAATTTTTGCGGGCATTTGACAACTATCCTCACAAGATTAAATCACAGTGCCATATCATCATGGTATCTTCTTCGCTGGACCACGGGGATATAAACCGCACCAATGCCAACCCACTGGTAGTGAAGCTGCTGAAGAAACCCTTACTGGCAAAGGATCTCCGGGAAACAGTAGCAGAAATTTTCAAAGATTTTTAAAGAAGTATTTGGTTTTTGGGGAAAAAGTCTAAATTTGCACTCCCGCAGAGCGGGTTAGTGACCGGCAGCCTCCTTTTCACACTGCCGCAGCTACGAAAAAAAACGGGGGATTAGCTCATCTGGTAGAGCGCAAGCATGGCATGTTTGAGGTGATCGGTTCGAGTCCGATATCCTCCACCAAAAGGTAAAAAGGCTGTATCAAATTGATACAGCCTTTTTTTATTGATTTGCCCGTCCTGCCGTGCCCCTTCTTGTCAACCGCCCGGCAGTGCCGGGCCGCCGGTAAGCAGGCCAGGGCAAAATAGCCTGGCGATTTGTGGCCTGCTGTGCAGTAAAATCCGCAGCATCGTCCCCAAAGCGGGCAAAGGAGGGGCCATTACAGCGGAACGAACAGGGAATTCAATGAAAATCATAATATCCTTTACCGGTTCAGGCGTACTTTTACAACAAGTCCCAAAAGGGCATTATTTGTGCTGATCCCTTTATTACCTATAGCTATGCAATTGTCAACAAAACAACCTTACATTAAGCCACTATATATGTTCTTGATTGCGGCCATTACCGTTTTACTTGCAAGCTGTAATAGCGGCCAGGTTCCCCGGCGTACCCCTGAACCTACCCAGCAATATGCCCCTGCCGCAAAGGGTAAAACATACATTCTTACGCCGGACCGGAACGGGCGGTTGAACATTAACAATACCAACCGGTACTACAAACCGGGAGATGTGCTTATTTTAAAAGGTAATTTCTCTGCCGTATATTTTACAAATCTTAGCGGCTCGGCCAAGGCGCCTATTATCATTAAAAACCCGCCCGGCGCCGTTACTGCCATTGGCGCGCCCGGCTGGAATGGCGGTTCCTGGGCAGAGGCGTTGAGCTTTACCAACTGCCATTACCTTATAGTAGGCAGCGGGGATAACAACAAAGCCAATTTTGTTATCAAAGGCTCTACCCAACCTGGCCGGCCGGCCTACTTTGACCTGGTGCTGCGGGGGCATACGGATAACATTGAGATCCGCTACCTGACCATTACCAACGGCGGCACCGGCATATGGGCCAAAACAGACCCGCAGAAAAACGACGCCGGCACCTGGTACCCCAATTCACAAATGGAAAACCTCTCCATCCATCATGTAGAGATCAGCGGCACCCATAATGAAGCAATGTATATTGGCCATACCGCTACCTACTGGGATCTTACAGCCGGGCTTTCCTTTTATGATTCGCCCTCAAAGTTCAAACCGGACCATAAATATGTGCAGCCCATAAAATGGCGTAACGTAAAAATCTATAACAACTATGTGCATGACATTGGTGCAGACGGCATTCAAACTGCTGCCATAGACCAGCTGGAAATTTACAACAACGAAGTAGCCAATTGGGCGCTGCAGCACAACTCCTCCCATAACGGCGGTATACTTATCGGCGGCCGCACCACCAATACCAACACGCACGATAACTATGTGCATAATGGTTGGGGAGAATTGCTACAGTTTTACGGCTCGGGTGAAAACAACGCCAAACATATTATTCACAATAACCTGTTCCGTGATAATATGGAAGGGAATGACGGCATGAGCATACGCGGCACAGACAATGCCATAGTAATCATTACCAACAATACGGTGGCCCGCACCGGCGGCAACAGCATACGCCTGAGCGGCTACCGGGGTATGAAAGGGGTGCAGATCGCCAATGGCAATGCCCTGCTGCAGCCCCGCACAAACGGCAAGCCCCTGTACCCTAACGCCTATATTTACACGGAGGGCGGCGCCGCTGTTGCAGAAGGCCAGGGCAGCAACGCCAATGTAAAATTCGCCACGGTTACCGCGGCAATTGTTGATACAGATAACTTTTACATGCCCCATGCCGGTTCCCCGCTGGCAGATTGTGGTTACCGCAAAAACAGAAAATAAGATCCCCTCTTCGCTGGCTTAAAAAATCCGGTAAAATTTTTTTGCATTATATTTTTTTATAATTTATTTTCAAAGTATATTTACTATAAGCTAGCACTCCAATTTTTAGGGCCGCGTTTCCTGTGCGCGTGTAATATCTGCTGTTTGTATGTTTTAGCACGGTATCGGCTATATGAAAAAAAAATGCATAATAATTTGATTTTCCTTTCGTTTTTTTGCTGTCGTTAAAAATTATTCGGGGGAAAGTAGTAGTTGTATTATTTCACACTGTTCCAACAATCCTATCCTATGCATGCACATACGAATTTTGCTAGGCCAAGAGGTTTGCTTTTTAACTATTAAAAAACCATACAAGAAAAACCATGAGAGTATTAAAGCAAAAGCAGGTTGCGGCATTAGCAACTATTGCGGCAGCTGTAACTTTGACCATTACAAGCTGCAGAAAAAACGAAACTGAAAGCATTACACCATCAACAACAGATTCTGCAAAAACCGAAACAACCACACGCCAGTTTACCTTAACCGCTGACGCCAACGGGTACTTAACCGTTAACAACAGCAACAATTATTACAAGCCGGGTGATGTGCTGAACCTGAAAGGTAATTTTAAGGCAGTGTACATTATGAACCTGAGCGGCTCGGCCTCCGCGCCTATTACCATTAAGAACCCGACCGGCAGCGTTACCACCATCGGCAACCCAAGCTGGGCGGGCGGTTCTTACGCAGAGGCTATCCAATTCACCAATTGCCACTACATTAAATTCGGCGGTGAAACCAGCAAATCCTCATTCCTGATCAAAGGCTCCGCACAAGCAGCACGGCAGGCTTATTTTGACATTACGCTCAGAAGCCATACCGACAACTTTGAGATCCGGAACATTACCATTACTAACGGCGGCACCGGTATATGGGCTAAAACAGACCCGGTGAAGAACGATCCCAGCACCTGGTATCCTAACTCACAAATGAAGAACCTCTCTATTCATAACGTAGAGATCAGCGGCACATATAATGAAGCCATGTATATCGGCCACACTGCTACCTATTGGGACCTGACCTCCGGCCTCTCTTTCTACGACTCTCCGTCGAGCTTCGTAAGCGGCCACCAGTACGTACAGCCCATCAAGTGGTACAATGTGAAAATATACAACAACTATGTGCACGACGGCGGTGCTGATGGTATTCAAACCTCTGCCATTGATGTGCTGGAAGTATACAACAATGAGGTAAAAAACTGGGCTACCCAGCACAATCCCTCTCATAACGGCGGTATTCTTATTGGCGGCCGTACCACCAATACCAATACGCATGATAACTATGTGCATGACGGCTGGGGCGAGCTGCTGCAGTTCTATGGCTCCGGTGAAAATGGCGCTAAGCACACCATTCATAACAACCTTTTCCGCGATAACCAGGCCGGCCATGACGGCGTTAGCCTGCGCGGTATACAAAATGCAGTGATCACCATTTCCAACAACACCATTGCCAGAACAGGTGGTAACAGCATACGTATTAACGGTTATAATAACCAGATGACCAAGCCGCAGATTATAAACGATAATGCGCTGATACAGCCCAGAATGGGCGGCGGTGGTATTTACCCGAACGCCTATATTTATACAGAAGGTGGCGGCACCTATAAGGAAGGTACGGGTTCACTGGCCAATACTAAAATTGCCAGCGTTACAGCGGCAAAGGTGGATGTTAACAACTACTACCTGCCCTTAACCGGCTCATTGCTGGGTGTAACCGGTTACCGGAAGTAATAACATTAACCACTACTACTACACACCACAACACTATTCATGGCCTGTTTTTCAAGCCTGGCTGCTGCCTGCACCTGCAATCAGCACCGGCAGGGAAAACAGGCCATGAGTCTTTTATTTCACGGTGAACACGGGGCTATTAGAATAAGTAACATTAGCAGGTAAATAAGCAGGCTGAACGTACCACTATAGGTAGCTTATGGGCGTTTAATTGACTAATTCAAAGTATTGGGTTATCATTACAACAGGTCATCATTGTTCAGCTACCACATCTTATTGAACCATGCAAAGTTTTAACACCACATTTCTCAATGGCCTCCGCTTTATACTGGCCCTATGGGTTGCCTTAGGCCATTTTTACAAATACATAGGCGGGCAGGCTTTTATAAAAATACCGGTTATAGGCAATTTTATCATCACCAATGGCCCGGCGGTAGACGGCTTTATGGTAATTACCGGCTTTTTAATGATGTACCATTACATTAAAAGAGAGGAGCAGGAACCGCCTGCAGAAAAAGCTACTTTCCTGAAATTTTGGGTACGCCGGCTTTTCCGCTTATATCCACTGTATTTTGTGGCGCTAATAGCCGCTTATTGTTTGTTCCACTTTAACTTTGAAAGCGTATATTTCAACTACTACTATTTTACCGGCAAAACAGCACATTTTACCACCACCTATAACCCTGCCGCCTATCCCGGTATTAGCGACCTGTTATTGCATTTAACTTTTTTACATGGTTTGCTGCCGGGCGTTAATACCAGCATATTAGGCCCGGCATGGAGCCTTTCGCTGGAAATGCAGTTTTATATATTGTTCCCTTTCCTGTACCTGCTGTTCTTTAAAAACGAGCGCATTGTCAAAAATAGGATGGTGCAGTTTATTGTGCTTTCATTACTGGCGGCAACAGCCGCACATAAGCTGCTGGGCACCTGGGCAGGCGGCGGCAGGCTGGTAAATTTTCAGGCGCCCTCGCTGCTGCCTTATTCCATGCATTTCTTTTTACTGGGCATGCTGCTGGCCGCTTATAACTTTAAACGGGCCGGCCGGTTTCACCTGGCGGTGTGGGGCCTGGTTGTATTACCCTTCGTTGGCCCCCTTACAATAGTAACTATACTAAGCATTATTATTTTCCTGTTCCCAGGCTACGCGAAAATATATGCGCACCCCGCTATCAGCCTGGTAATAGAAAAAATCAAAAAAGCCTTATCCGGCAAAGCAGCCGCCTTTGGAGCAGATGTATCTTACTCGCTGTACCTGGTACATATGATATTGATGCCGGGCATCATCCGCATGGTAATCACATTTTCCCCGCTGGGCAAAGTAGCCAATGCGCTACTGGCAGTTACGGTTTTCCTGGCAGCCAACCTGCTGTTATCCTACCTGCTGTTCCTGGGTGTTGAAAAGCCGTTTATCGCAATTGGAAAACGCTTTGTAAGCAGGCTTTTTGTAAAAAAGGAAATAACAAGCTCAAAAGCCGCAGCCTGATTGCCCATTTATCTTTACAGCGTAAACCGCTACACACATCAAAAGCATGCCAATGAGCCAGGGATGGGAGAACAGGAAATCACAGCAGGCGTCAAAAAAGAGAGGCTGGCCTCAAAGCCCAGCCTCTTTCTTTTTAATGGCTTCCGTAATAATTACAGGATGAATATTTTCCTGGCTGTTTGCGTAACATTGCTGCTGTTCAGCACTTTTACCACATACAGCCCGCCGGATATGCCGCTGCCATAGTTAACGGCAATGGTTTGCCGTTTGGAACCCAGCTTCACCGGTTTACTGGTTACCACCTTTCCATCCATATCAACCAGCTGAATAATATAATCTCCTTTATCCAGGCTGTTAAAGGCTACGTTAAACGTATTGCCCTGTACCGGCACAGGATTGGGCCATATTGAAATGTCGCTGCTGTTAACATCCATTTTTTCCGGCGCAATGGCAACCGGTTCCGTATTGTTATCCTGGAAAAGCAGGTTGCCGCTGGCCAGGTCTGAGGCATTGTACACATCATTATGCAGGTCGGGAAGCGCTGCAGCTGTCATGGTGCCCATGTCAAACTGGTAATAGCCTTTGCTGGTTGTAGAGCAGCCCAGCATTACCTGCCCATCGTCATTCACAGCAGCGCCATTGGTATAAAAACCAGCCGGCAGGCCTTGTATAGCGCCCATGTAAGTGGCTTCCATTTTACTTATATCAATCTTAAATACCCTGTTATAAACGTTTATTACATACAGGAAACCGTATTTATCTGCTATCATATCGCCGCCCCACCCGGTGCAAAGGGCGTGGATGGAGTTGGTGCCATTAGCAGCTGCATCTTTCAGCGGCCCCAGGTCGCGGAAGCGTACCTGCTGGCCGGTGGTGGCGAATACAAACAGGTGCCCCGCGTCGTTCGTAAGTGCGTAACCGTTGCCATCGGCGCCTATGGTCATACGTGTAATATTGTTTTCTTCCGGGTGGCTTACAAAGGGATCGTTAAAGCTAAGGTCTGCCACCTTAAAGGGAGTGCTGCCGGCAGTATTCAGGTTTACGGCATACAGCTGGTTGGTTTGCATGGTGGCAAAAAACAGGCGGTGCGTGGCTTTATCAAATGCGCAGGCAGCCACGCGGCCGGCGTTGGCATTTACCTTGGCCTGCAGGGCCGCAGCGGGCGGCGCAGGCGCTTTACCCAGCTGGTTAAGCGCCGATCCGCTGTTAATATCTATCACACGCATGACATTCCAGTTAAGGCCGCCCATGCTGTCGGCAGTAATAGCATAAGCTGCGCTTTTTTGCTGCGCTTGCGCACTAAAGCACAGGAGGGTACAACAAAAAAGGGGGAATTTGAGTAGAGGTATGGCTTTCATAAGTGTTAATTTTGGGTATAAAAAAGTTACGACAAATTTCGCGGTTTTTCGTATTCATTTTATTCAAAATATATTAATCCGGCCGGCTTTAATAAATATTACCGGGCATAAGCACATGCTAATGCAGCCAACACACTCCCATTCGTAAACGACCGGCCTTAGCTAACCGTCATTAACCCCATGTACATGGTAATAAAGCAGGCACTACCTCACTCGCAATTCGTAATTCCTAATTGGCAAATTCGTAATTGATTTCATCCCATTTTCCGGGCTTTTCGTCCCATTTCGGGGAAGCGCTTGCCGGAGAGTGTTATCATTGCTGAAAGTTTTGCATATGATCTCTTTTAAGAAACTGGAGTTTGGCGCAGTAACCGCTATTTTCCTGCTGCTCATATTCCCGCTGCTGTTCCGCACCGTTACTTCCAATGTATTTGAAATGCAGCATGCCTACGGCTACAAATTCCACCAGTATCACCAGGTATTTGACTATTACATTCATTACCTGCTGCCTTTGCTGGCTCATATCACTATCGTATATGCCGCCTTCCTGTTCATTAATATGGTGGTAGTGCCGGTGTACCTGGAGCGGCAGCGCTGGCTGCCCGGCTTACTGCTGGCCGCCTGCACCCTGCTGCTGGTGTTCCTGGGCATTATGGTAGCCTACTCTTATTATTACGGCTACCTGCTGGGCGTGTACAGCACTATAAAAGGGGCACATATGTACTTTGCCAAATCGGCTTTCAGCACCACCATGTTTTATGTTATCATATATGTATTGTATTATGCGGGCAAGCACCTTTATTTTCAGTATGTGCGCGGGCACAAGCTGCTTGTGAACGAGCCTTTTGTAATAGGCGCCCTATGGGTGGCCCTGCTGGTATTCAGCATTGGCGTACGCTCGCATGTGCTGTTTATGCTGGTAGCGTGCGGCGGCCCCTATTGCGCCGCAGTATTTTACGTATGGTACACCAAAGTGTTTCCCCGGTATGAGAAGGTACACCAAAACAAATGGCTGCTAACACGCGATTTGCTGCTTGCTTCGCTGGTAACCGGTTTTGCTATTTACCTGCTGGTGCTGCTTATACGGCGCAGCAGGCCGGAAGAAACCACACTGCTCATGCTATGCCTGTTCACCATTCAGCTGCTGGTGCTGCTGCCGGTTACCTGGTGGCTGTACCTGGCCCGCGAAAACCGTGCTGCTACCATGCTGAACCTGCAAAAGGCGCTGGGCCACTCTGCAGCCAACCTTGATTTCCTGCGCTCGCAAATAAACCCGCATTTCCTGTTTAATGCACTCAATACCCTGTATGGTACGGCCCTGCAGGAGAATGCGCTGAACACCAGCGAAGGCATTCAGAAACTGGGCGATATGATGCGCTTTATGCTGGATGAGAACCACCTGGAAAAAATAGCCCTGCATAAGGAAATAGCTTACCTGCATAACTACATTGCCCTGCAACGCCTGCGCACACAGGCATCGCCGGATATACAGATCGATGTGAACATTAATGAACAGTATTGCCAGCATGAAATTGCGCCTATGCTGCTCATCCCTTTTGTAGAAAATGCATTTAAACACGGTATTAGCCTGCGCAACCGCTCCAAGATCGCCATTTCCCTTAGCTGCGATAAAGAGAAGATTTACTTTGATGTGTACAACACCACACACATCCGCCCGGATAACAACACTGAAAAAGGAGGCCCGGGCATTGGCCTCAACAATGTGCGGGAACGCCTGCATCTGCTATATCCACAGCGGCATGAGCTGAACATACGGCAAACCGCCACGGAATATTTTGTACACCTCACCATTCATGTAGCCTGATCAACAACTTATGGAACAAACACCTGCCAATAACGCACCCGCTGCAGACGGCATCAGCAAATTCCTTTGGTGGATGGCTGCAGCAGATATTACAATATTAAAAGACTGTCGGGCCGACCAGGAGCGGTACCGTATCATAGGCATGTCCGTACTTGTAACCTGGCTGTTTGCCACCCTGGCCTGGGGGTACTTTTTTTCTACCGTAGTAGATGATGAAATGGTTATTGCAGGACTGGCGTTTTTCTTTGGTTTTGCCATCCTCAGTATTGACCGAAGCCTGATAACGGCCATGTCAGGCTCAGGCCGCCGGAAATTTTTACCGGTGGCCTTTCGTTTATTGCTGGCCTTTACCATTGGCTTGTTTATATCCCAACCCGTTATACTGCTGCTGTTCCGTAAAGACATACAGGCCCAGATGGTGCTGAACCGGCAGGGCAAGCTGGAAAAATTCCGTAATGAGCTGGCTACCCTGAATGAGGCGCACATTACTGACCTGCAAAACGATTTACAGCAATGGGAGCAGCAGCTGCAGCAGAAAACCGCCCAGGTAAAAGCTTATAAAGATGATTACATTAAGGAAACCGACGGTACCGGCGGCTCAGGCAAAATCGGGGAATCCAGCATTGCCAGGGTAAAGAAAACCGAGTACCTGAAAGCAGAGCAGGAGCTTACAGACCTGCGCCGCCAGCTGGAACCGCAGCTGCAGGAACGCCGCGCCCAGCTGGCCGGCCAGTGGAAGGAGAACCTGGCTAAGGAAAAAGTATACATGGCTTCCTTAACAGACGGCTTCCTGGCCCAAACAGAGGCGCTGGAAGAGCTTACGGCAGAACATGCCCCGCTGCGGGCGCGCTACCGGCTCATTGTATTGATCATTACCCTCATAGAGGTAATGCCCCTGCTCAGCAAGCTGCTGATGCCCAAGGGAGAATATGACAAGCTGGTGGAGCATAATAATATGTATCTTGGCTACCGGAAAAACAACGCGGTATGAAGCTGACTGCCATTGCCATAGATGATGAGCCGGTAGCGCTGTCGGTAATACGCTCCCATGCAGATAAGGTGCCTTTCCTGGAAATAACAGGGCTGTTCACCAATGCCTTTGAAGCCATAGAGCACCTGAACCGCGAGCGTACCGACCTGCTTTTCCTGGACATTAAAATGCCCGACATTACCGGCATTGATTTCCTGACCAGCCTTACCAACCCACCCATGGTGGTATTTACCACTGCTTACTCCGAACATGCCGTACAAAGCTTTGAGCTGGATGCCATTGACTACCTGCTGAAGCCTTTTTCCCTTACCCGTTTCCTGAAAGCCTGCAACAAGGCGCATACCCTGCTGCAGCTGAAGCAGCAAAGCGCCGCTGCCGGCTATGTGCCGGATTACATTTTTATTAAAAGCGGGTATGAGCAGTGCAAGCTGCAGCTGGACGATATCCTGTACCTGGAAAGCGCCGGTAACTATGTAAATTTTATCCTGAAGGACCGCAAGATCATTTCCCGCCTCTCCATGCAGGAGGCATTGGCCCTGCTGCCGGCCGCACTGTTCACCCGTGTGCACCGTTTCTTTATTGTGGCCAACAGCAAGGTAGAGCGTATTGACCGTAATTACCTGTATATACAACAGGCCAGCATCAGCATCGGGGCGGCCTATGCCGATGCCGTAGGCCGCATCTGGGGGCGGAAAGAAGGGTGATGGAATTGTTGTCATTTCCCGTGGTACCTCCATGCGGCCCTTTTCAAACCAGATAAACCGCGTCATCTAATTTTGGTTTCCCCGCGCCTATTGCAACCCCTAACTCCCTGATCTACAAAATTTTGACACAACCCTTATCAAGCACCTATTTCCATTTTTTTAATTCCTAAAAAATAATACCTTTGCAGTCCTTTTCCTGTTTTGCAGCGTAAAAGACGCGGGTGTGGTGAAATTGGTAGACACGCCAGACTTAGGATCTGGTGCTTCACAGCATGGGGGTTCGAGTCCCTCCACCCGCACTTCTTAAATGTGCGAATATGCAGCTATGCAGATATGCAAATGAAACCAGTTCAATCATCTGCACATTTGCATAGCTGCATATTTGCACATTTTCAATGCATGTTTGCCATAAAGGCGCGTAGTCACTTAGTACCTCTTTCCCTGCTGCCATTCCTTCGTGCCTTTGTGACTTCATGGCAGAAATACAATCGCGGAATCATTATTGCTTCATAAAGAACATTTTTAATAATTATTATGGCAACCGTTACCAGAGAAAACATCGGTTTATTGAATGATAAGATCACTGTGAAAGTGAGCCGGGAAGATTACCTTCCTAATTTTGACAAAGCGGTAAAACAATTCAGCAAAGCCGCCAATATCCCCGGTTTCCGGAAAGGTATGGTGCCCCCCGGTATGGTAAAGAAAATGCACGGCCAGGCCCTGTTTGCCGATGAAGTGCTGAAAACCGTGGAAAAAGAGCTTACCGGCTACCTGCAGAACGAAAAGCTGGAAATTTTTGCCCAGCCCCTGTCCATGGATAAAGAAGCAAAAAACCTGGACTTTAACCAACCCGCCGAATATGCCTTTGACTTTGAAGTAGGCCTGAAACCCACTTTTGAAGTATCTCCCCTGGAATCCGGTAAAACCACCCTTACCAAATATAAAATAAAGGCTACTGATAAAGAGGTAGACGAAGAGGTGAACCGCCTGCAGTTGAAAGGCGGCAAAATGAACGAGCCGGAAGTAATTGATAACGAAGACAACGTACTGAGCGTAACCTTTGAAGAAAGCGACGCCCAGGGTAATGTGGTAGAAGGCGGTATTAAAAAAGACAACTCCCTGCTGCTAAAATTCTTCTCCCCTGCCATACAGGAACAGCTGAAAGGCAAGAAAAAAGACGACAGCATCGTATTTCAGCTGGCTACCTCCTTTGATGAAGAAAGGCTGGGCATGATCCTGAAAGACCTGGGCTTTGATGAAAACGACAAAGAAGCTGCACAGAAATACTTTAAGCTTACCATTACCAAATTAGGCCTGATAGAAAAACGCGAGCTGAACGAAGAATTCTTCAAAGAGGTATACCCGAATGAAGACATTACTACAGAAGCCGCCTTCAGGGAAAAGCTGAAAGGCGAAATAGAAAAATACTGGGAGTCTGAAAGCCGTAACCGCCTGCATAATGAGCTGTTTGAAGTGCTGGTGCACGAAACGCCTATGGAGCTGCCTAAAGACTTCCTGAAACGCTGGCTGCAAACCGGTAGTGAAAAACCCAAAACTGCCGAAGAAGCCGAAAGAGAATATCCGAACTTTGATCATCAACTGCGTTGGACACTTATTAGCGATAAACTGATCCGCGATAATAAACTGGACGTTTCTTTTGAAGAACTGAGAGAGAGCGCCAAACAAAAACTGCTGGGCTATTACGGCGCCGGCGCTGCTTTAGACGGGGCCGATTGGCTGGATAGCTACCTGGACCGCCTGCTGCAGGACGAAAAATTCGTGGACCAGACTTACCGCGAAATGGTTACCCAGAAACTTTTTGACTGGGCAGAAACGAAGGTGGATTTAAAAGAAGAGGAAATAACAGCCGAAGAATTTGCTAAATTACCTCATAAACATCACCATCATGAACATGAATAACGAATTTAGAAAATATGCGATCCATCATCGTGGAATCAGCAGCCTGGTAGTAGATAGCTATGCCCGTCACCAGCTTAACTCGCTTACTCCTTATATTATCGAGGAGCGCCAGCTGAACGTAACGCAAATGGATGTATTCTCCCGCCTGATGGCCGACCGCATCATTTTCCTGGGCGATCCGATCAATGACTATGTAGCAAATGTGATCACCGCTCAGCTGCTGTTCCTGGAATCAGCCGACCGTAACCGTGATATACAGATGTATATTAACAGCCCCGGCGGCAGCGTGTATGCAGGCCTGGGTATTTATGATACCATGCAGATCATTTCCCCGGAAGTTGCTACCATTTGTACCGGTATGGCCGCCTCATTCGGCGCCGTGCTGCTGGTAGCCGGTGTAAAGGGCAAACGTACCGCCCTGAAACACGCCCGCGTAATGATACACCAGCCCCACGGCGGTGCAGAAGGCCAAACCTCTGATATTGAGATCACTGCACGCGAGTTTGTGAAGCTGAAAAAGGAGCTGAACGAGATCATTGCCACCCATTGCGGCCAGCCGTTCAAAAAAGTGGAAAAAGACTCTGACCGCGACTACTGGATGACAGCCGATGAGGCTAAAGAATACGGTATCATTGACGACGTGCTGGACCGTAACCCTAAGAAAAAACAGGAAAATACGCCGCAATAAGCGTTGCCTATTATATAAGGAGAAACGGGGTAAGCAGGCCTTGCTCCGTTTCTCCTTTCCTTTTTTCCGTTCCTGCTATTTTGCCTAACTTTGTAGGCTTACACTAGCTGCGAAAAACAAATAAATCATTACGGATGAAAGAATCCAAAATACGCTGTTCCTTCTGCAACCGTACCAAAGATGAGGTGCAGATACTGATTGCCGGTGCGGAAGGTCATATTTGTGAGAACTGTGTGGCCAACGCGCAGGAGATCATTGAGCAGGAGCTGTTTCAGCATAACAAAAAAGCACCGTCCCACTTTGTACCCAAGGTGGCCAAGCCGGTTGAGATCAAGACCTTCCTGGACGATTATGTGATTGGCCAGGATGATGCCAAGAAAATACTGGCGGTAGCGGTATATAACCACTACAAAAGGCTGAACCAGCAGGTTGGCGAAGATGAGGTGGAGATTGAAAAATCCAACATTGTGATGGTGGGTGAAACCGGTACCGGTAAAACGCTGCTGGCCAAATCCATTGCCAAGCTGCTGAATGTGCCCTTTACCATTGTGGATGCTACCGTGTTTACTGAGGCCGGCTATGTGGGTGAAGATGTGGAAAGCATTTTAACCCGCCTGCTGCAGGTATGTAACTACGACGTGGAAGCCGCAGAGAGAGGCATTGTATATATTGATGAAATTGACAAGATAGCCCGCAAAAGCGATAACCCTTCCATTACCCGCGATGTAAGCGGCGAAGGCGTGCAGCAGGGCTTACTGAAGCTGCTGGAAGGTACGGAAGTGCTGGTGCCCCCGCAAGGCGGCCGCAAGCACCCCGAACAAAAGCTGATCAAAGTAAATACGCAGAACATCCTGTTCATTTGCGGCGGCGCATTTGACGGGGTAGATAAGATCATCAGCAGAAGGGTGCAAACCCATTCCATTGGCTTTACAGTTGATAAGGAAAAAGAAGAGGCTACCAAAAAGCACATCCTGCGCTACGTAAACTCCCAGGACCTGAAATCCTTTGGCCTGATACCTGAGCTGCTGGGCCGTTTGCCGGTAGTTACCTACCTGAACTCACTGGACCGCGATGCGCTGAAAGCCATTCTTACCCAGCCGCGCAATGCGCTCATCAAACAGTACAAAAAGCTGTTTAAGGTAGAAGGTATAGAGCTTACGGTAGATGATGACGCCATTGATTATATCGTGGACAAGGCCATGGAATTTAAGCTGGGCGCCCGCGGCCTCCGCTCCATTTGTGAGGTGGTAATGAGCGACGCCATGTTCCACCTGCCCTCTACCACTGAAAAAACATTTTTGCTCACCAAGGCTTATGCCCAGGAAAAGCTGGACCTTTCGCCGCTGGTGAAGCTGAAAGTTGCTTAATAAGTAAAAACTTAAAAAGGCAAAAAGTAAAATATGCAGGAACTCATTCAACAGCTGCAGGAAAAAGCAGGGCTTAATACAGAACAGGCTGCGCAGGCCATTACTGTAATGCGCGACTTTGTAAAGAGCAAAGTACCGCCCTTTATTGCAGATACGGTAGACAAATGGTTTGCCGGCATAAACAACCCGCAGCAGCCATCTTCCGATGTGGCAGCCGCCGATGATTTCCTGGACGGATAACCGGTCACAACACTTTTTTCATAATAGCAGAACATCCCGCTTTTACGCGGGATGTTTTGTTTTTATACCTACAGGCTTTTCAGGTAAAGATAAAGCGCCGAAAGCTTCTCCTCCATATAGGCGCTGGTTATTTGCCAGGGCATATCACTATTATTCAGCTGCCTGCCTTCCGGTGTTTTGCCGGTACGCAGCGCTGTTATAAACTGGGCCTGCGACCATTTGCCCACGCGCCCCTTGCTGGTAATATCCGTTACCGGTGTGCCCGGCAACGGGTTGGGGCCGCCGCGCAGGTTATGCCCGTGGCACCCTGTACATGAAACAGAGAGGTATTGCCCGAAGGCCGGTGATACCTCCCGCTTCACCCTTACCGGCGCCTGGTACCCGTGATCCGCCGGCGGTAATATCCGCCCACTTTAAAAATTTACGCATAGCTATCAGGGGTTATAATTTGCGTGCAAAGTTAAGCGGCTGCATTTGCGGCAGACCAGCGGAAGTACGTAGTTTAAAAATTACGGGAGAACTTTGCCGTGGGGCCACAGTAAAAAAGCATCCTGTTGTGTCAGGATGCTTTTTCGATTGCGTAAAAGTGTTTCAATCGTCTGTGTTTTGGGTTTAGGTTGATAAAAGGTAAAGAGTGATTGACTTAACCCAAATTTAACATTCCTTTTTCAAACTTCCATCACACAAAAGGGTTAATGTTCATTTTTTTGTCAAAAACCATGAATGGTTGCGCATTGTCCCCTTTTTTACATTACGCATAGTTAAAATATATACTTTGTTGACAAAAAGTTGGATGTCTGGTCACTAACGATCTTATTAATCAACGCCTTGTTCTCTTCCGTTTGTTTGGTAGCTACCATGGAGCGGATCGAAAAAGCCCGCAACGCATCCGGTACGCTCAGCGTAGCTTCTGCACTGTCTTTACGCCCGGTGAAGGGGAAAGTATCGGGCCCGCGCTGACACTGGCAGTTAATGTTTACCCGGCTTACCTGGTTCACCAGCGGATCTATCAGCGATGCCAGCTCCGATGCGCTGTTGGTGAACAGGCTTACCTGCTGCCCGTGCTCTGAATGTATCAGGTATTCAATAGGCGTGGTAATGTCATCAAACGGCAAAACAGGTATTACGGGTCCAAACTGCTCTTCGCTGTACAGCTTCATCCGCTCATTTACCGGGTATACAATTGCGGGGTACACCATTGACTCATATGCTTTGCCGCCGTTTTCGTTAATTACCTTTGCGCCATTGGCCACTGCATCCTCAATACAGGTTTGGAGATAGGCGGGCTTTTGCGGTTCGGGCAGCGGGGTAAGAAACACATCTTTTTCCCAGGGCATGCCTACCTTTAATTTGCCAACTGCGTCGCTCAGCTTACGCAGGAAGGCGTCGGCAATACGGCGGTGCACAAATATGATCTTGATAGCGGTACAACGCTGACCATTAAACGATAATGAGCCCAGCACACATTCTTTTACCGCCAGGTCAATATCTGCCTTGTCGGTTATAATGGCGGCATTCTTGGCGTCGAGCCCTAGTATAGCCCGCAGGCGGTTTACCTTGGGATGCATTTTCTTTAGCTGGTTGGCTACCTTGCTGGAGCCTATGAGCGTAAGCACGTTGATCTTGCCCGACTCCATCAGCGGCTGCACAATTACATTACCACGGCCGTAAATAGTGTTTACCACGCCTTTGGGAAAGCAGGTGCGGAAAGCTTCCAGCAGGGGATAATGTAATAAAGTTCCGTGTTTGGGAGGTTTAAAAAGCAGTGTGTTTCCCATAATAAGGGCCGGTATCAGCGTAGTAAAGGTTTCGTTCAACGGGTAGTTAAACGGTCCCATACACAATACTACGCCCAGGGGGGAACGGCGTATCTGACCTATGATGCCCTGCTGTATCTCAAAACGGGATGAGTTGCGGTCCAGCTCCTTAAGGGCGTCAATAGTAGCGTTTATATATTCTACTGTACGGTCAAATTCTTTTAACGAGTCGGCATAGGACTTCCCTATTTCCCACATGATGAGCTTTACTACTTCTGCTTTGCGCTCAATCATTTTGCCGGTGAATTTTTCCACGCAGGCTATTCTTTCTGCTACCGGCATGGTGGGCCATTCGCCGCGTCCTTCGTCATAGGCGGCCAGGGCATCGTTCAGCGAAGCCATGGCTTCTTTGGCGCTGCATAAAGGGTAAGAGCCAATTACCTTACGCTGCAGGCCATTGGCTGTGCGTATACCTATGGGCGATACGACCGTATGTACATCGCCGCTCCATTGTTTCATTTCACCACCGGACAAATACTCCCGCTGATGGATCTCTGCGGGCAGCTGGTATTCCGCTGGTATTCCGTTTTCTTTAGTTGGAAAAAGCTGTTGTAATTTTTCTTCAAAACTCATAGGAATTTATATTGCGTGCAACCAAGATAATTAATAATGAAGAATTAATAATTAATAGTTTAGGTAGCAGTGGCTGAATGAAAAGATCTTTAAGGCAGCGCTGATGATGCTAATAATATTCAATGTCATATTTGGTAAGCACCATTATGCCACCTAATAAAAAGAGGCTGCTCCATTGCAGTGGAACAACCCCTTTAAAGCACATCGCCTATTAATTATTAATTCTTCATTATTAATTATTTCAGCTGCAGCGCCTCACGCGCAATTACAATTTTCTGTATCTCGGAAGTGCCTTCTCCTATGGTGCACAATTTAGCATCACGGTAATATTTTTCTACCGGGAAGTCTTTTGTGTAGCCATAACCGCCAAAAACCTGTACGGCATCATTAGCGGTGCTTACCGCTACTTCAGAGGCATAGTATTTTGCCATGGCAGCCTGCTTGGTGCACTTTTCACCGCGTTGTTTAAGGTCGGCGGCCTGCATGGTGAGCATTTCAGCGGCTTCTATTTGTGTAGCCATATCCGCCAGCTTAAATGCAATACCCTGGAAGTTGGCAATGGGCTGATCAAACTGGTGGCGTTCCTGTGCATATTTTATGGCGGCTTCATAAGCGCCTTTGGCAATGCCCAGCGAAAGGGCAGCAATGGAAATACGGCC
>NZ_DASTRI010000279.1:0-5369 GCF_035761305.1 Chitinophaga sp.
ATCCTTCCATTGCAGCTTATGTAAGCAGCATTGTAGTGCTGGAGCATAGTAATATGAGCCGGCCTGCCGTGCTGCCGCTTATAGCCAAAGGCTATCCCAGTATAGCCTTCCAGGTTACAGACACCGCACGCCTGCCCAATGCCGCTTCCAAAATGGATAACCTGGTGCTGTACGGGCAAAACATTCAACCCATTAACCTGCACATTGCCGGGCATGCAACGGTTATTGCCTATTTCCTCTATCCTTTTGTGCTTAAAACCCTGTTTGGCTGGGATGCAAAAGCGTTAACCGATCTGCATATCGACCTGGCCCTTACAGCGCCGGCCCGCGGTATGTCGCTAAAGGAGCAGCTGCTGAACGCGCCGGACCTCAGCAGCCGTTTACAGCTGTTGAATGGCTATGTGCAAAAGCTGTCGGCCAATAGCAACCCCGCTGTAAATGATACCATTGCCTTTGCCACCCAGGTTATACAAAAAAGCAGGGGACTGGCGCCCATTACCAGCCTGCAAAAAGAGCTGTATGTAACGGAACGTACCCTGCAGCGTATGTTTGAGCTACATGTGGGCGTATCGCCTAAAACCTTCAGCCGTATTTGCCAGTTTAACGCCGCGCTGCAGCAGCTGAGCGGCAACCGGTTCTCGGGCATGGCAAACGTGGCCTACCATGCCGGCTATGCCGATCAGAGCCACCTGATACGCGCGTTTAAATCATTTACCAGCTATTCCCCCCTGGAGTACCACCGGCTGGCCGTTGAATTTCCCCAATAAAAAACCAGGTTGCACAGAATGTCGGGTTTGTTCTATACTCCGGTTACCGGCTGCCGTTACTTTGTATCATAAAAAAAACACAACGTTTATGAGAAAGTTAGTAGTAGCCACCTGGATGTCGCTCGACGGTATTTTTGATGCGGAAACCATGTCGCAATGGTTTAACCCGTACGACAGTGAAGCGCGCCAAACGTATATCCGTGAAGGTATTCTGGCGGCAGACGCTATCCTCTTCGGCCGTAAAACCTACGAAATGCTGGCCCCTTACTGGTCATCCCTGAAAAATAATGAAATGGGCATAGCCGGTAAGCTGAACAGCGTAGCCAAATATGTGGTATCTGCCACCCTGCAGCAGGCCACCTGGGAAAACTCCACCATAATTAAAGAGAATGTGATGAAAGCAATAGCCCAACTGAAACAGCAGCCGGGCAGCGAAATACAGGTAGAGGGCAGCGCCACCCTGGTAAGTGGGTTGGCCGAAGCCGGCCTGGTGGACGAGTACCGTTTCCTGGTGCATCCGCATATCATGGGCAGCGGCAAACGCTTTTTCCCGGAAGGGCAGCAGCAGGGCCTGGAGCTGGTGAGCGCCAAAACACTGGATAAAGGCGTAATAGTATTATCTTACCGCCCGGTAAAAATCAAATAAGCATCCCGCAGCAGAAGGCAGGTAAAGATCGGCAGGAAGATTGCGGGGTAAAACGTCCGCAAGCTCACGCATATGAAAACACGCTTTGTAAAAAGGGCCATGCTGCTTGGCTGCCTCTTTATCAACCTCCTTGTTGCACACGCGCAGTCTTTACCCGGCATACAGGTTATCAGCAAGGGAACACCCGATGTTTTTACGCCGCAAAAGTTCAGCCCGGCCCCGCCCGCGGCAGATGCGCTGCGGCAGCTGCCTGCAGCCACCCTGCCTTTTAACCCGGCGGATATTAACATCCGTATTACAAACCGCGGCTGCATTGTAGAAATACCGCTGGGCAAAGATGAGCAGGTGTATGGCTTTGGCATGCAGATCAATTCCTTTAACCAGCGCGGGATGCGCGTACGTCCCATCACCAACGACAGTCCTATCGGCAACGCAGGATATACGCATGCGCCGGTGCCCATGTACGTATCTAACAAAGGATATGCGATCCTCATCAATACGTTGCGCTACACCACCTTTTATTGCGGCAGCAATCCCAGGCGGCAGGCAGCGGATAGGGCAGACAGCGCAAAGCGCAATGCGCCCGCGCTTTCAACAGAAGCGTTATACATGAGCAAGGAGCAGGGCAAAGGCAATATGATAGTAGACATTCCCGGCGCCAAAGGCATTGAGGTGTACATTTTTGCAGGGCCGGACATGAAGCAGGCCATACAACGTTATAACCTGTACGCCGGTGGTGGCGCGCTGCCGCCCCTGTGGGGCCTGGGCATAAAATACCGGGTAAAAGCGGATTTTAACCAGCAGCAGGTAATGCATATGGCCGGTTATTTCCGGGAGCATCACATACCCTGCGATGTTTTCGGGCTGGAGCCGGGCTGGCAAACCGCCTCTTACTCCTGCTCCTATGTATGGAATACTGAAAAATTTCCGCAGCCGGCCAAACTGGCAGCCGACCTGCAGCAGCAGCACCTGCGCATTAACCTGTGGGAGCATGCTTTTGTAAACCCGGTATCGCCGCTATATAAGCCGCTGGAACAGCGGTCGGGGGATTTTACGGTGTGGCGCGGCCTGGTGCCCGACTTTGCGGATAGCCTTACCCGTAGCATATTCGCCACCTATCATGATACCGCGCTGTTAAACAAGGGCGTTGCCGGCTTTAAGCTGGATGAATGCGATAACTCTAACCTGGGTACCGGCAACCGTACCTGGAGCTTTCCCGAAGCCAGCATGTTCCCCTCCGGCATTACCGGCGAGCAAATGCACCAGGTATTCGGCAACCTGTACTTCCGCAGCTTTTACCAGCTGCTGCAGCAGCATAACCGCCGTTCTTATTATGACATCCGCCAGCTGGGGGCCTTTGCATCGGCCTACCCCGCGGTATTATACAGTGATATTTACGAGCATGATGATTATATACGCATGATACCCAATTCCGGCTTTTGCGGCATCCTGTGGTCACCGGAAGTGCGCGAGTCGGCCTCTGTAACCGAGCTGGCACGTCGCACGCAAACCGCGGTAATGGCGGCGCAAACAGTGTTCAACAGCTGGTACCTGAAAAACCCGCCGTGGCTGCAGTACGACAGGAACCGGAACAATGCCGACAGCCTGATGCCCGATGCCGTGCAAACGGAACAGATCATCCGCAGGTTGCTGAACTACCGTATGCAGCTGGTGCCTTACCTGTACTATGCCTTTTTCCGGTATGCGCATAACGGCATACCACCTTTCCGCGCGCTGGTAGTGGATTATCCAAACGATGATAAGGTGTATAACATCGACAACGAGTACATGATAGGCGAAGGCCTGCTGGCAGCGCCGCTTACCGGCAGCGACTCCGTAAGAACCGTGTACCTGCCGGCCGGTCGCTGGTATGATTTTAATACCCACCAGGCCTACGATGGCGGCGCCACCCATACTATCCATTGCGGGCTTGACCAGCTGCCCGTTTTTATAAAAGAAGGCACCCTGCTGCCGCTGGCCGATCCGCTGCCTTACCTGGATGCAGCGCAGCCTTTTGAAATTACCTGTTACGCTTTCGGGAAAGGTAACACCACCGCCACGCTGCTGGAAGATGACGGTGAAACCTATGACTACCGGAAAGGACGTTATAACCTGGTTACCCTATCCTGGAAGAACGGCCATGGCAGCGTAATGCGCAAAGGGCCGCTGAAAAAGCCAATGTACCGGGTGAAAAAATGGGTGCAGGTGCCGTAGCTCCGTTCATCATTTTATTGGCGGCGCAGCATGGATTTATAAGTGGAATATATTATTTTAAGCCGGTTTTGATGGCCCACTTATATTTTAATCCACTTAAATGAAAACACTGACTACCACACCCGTAAGAACCATGCACCTTGCACGGGCAGCATTATTTGTCGCTGTAACAATTATTGCCGGCTGCGGGCAGCAGCAACCCGTTGACTTGCGTATTAAGCAAATGGACACTGCTGTAACAGCCCGCCTGGCCGACTCCATAGGCGCTATTATAAAGCCGGAGCTGGCGGAAGGCCTGAGCCTGAAGCTGTGGGGTATTGACTCGCTGGTAATATCGCCCATTGCCATTGATATTGACGATAAGGGCCGGCTGTACTATACTACTACCGACCGGCAAAAGCATTCTGAATTTGACATACGCGGCCACCGCGACTGGGAAATTCCTTCCATTAGCCTGCAAACCGTGGAAGACCGCCGTGCATTCCTGCATAAGGAGCTTTCACCGGAGAACAGTAAAAGGAACGAGTGGCTGGAAGACCTGAACGGCGACAGCTCGCACGACTGGCGCGACCTTACCATTGAAAAAGAGCACGTATACCGCATGGAAGATGTGAACGGCGACGGCGTGGCGGATAAGTCGCAGATGGTGGTAGATGATTTTCATGATGAAGTAACCGATGTTGCCGGAGGTGTGCTCAGCGAAGGCGACGACCTGTTCCTGGCCGTAGCGCCGGACCTGTGGCGTATAAAGGATAAGAACCACGACGGTATTGCAGATGAAAAAACATCCATCTCACATGGTTATGCGGTGCACATTGGCTTTAGCGGCCATGGCATGTCGGGCGTTGAAATGGGCCCCGACGGCCGCATATACTGGCAGATAGGAGATATTGGCTTTAACGGCAAAGGACCGGATGGTAAAGTATGGGCGCATCCCAACAGCGGCGTGGTAGCACGCGCCAACCCCGATGGCAGCGATTTTGAAATATTTGCATACGGCATCCGCAACACCCATGAGTTTGCGTTTGACGAATACGGCAACCTCATAGGAGAGGATAACGACGGCGACCATCCCGGTGAAAAAGAAAGGCTGGTATACATTGTAAACGGTTCTGATGCCGGCTGGCGCAGTAACTGGCAGTATGGCAAGTACCGTGATCCTGATAACAATACCTATAAGGTATGGATGGATGAAAAAATGTATGTGCCGCACTTTGAAGGACAGGCAGCCTACATTACCCCATGCGTCAGCAATTTTGTAAGCGGCCCGGCTGGTTTTGTATATAACCCCGGCACCGCGCTTGGCGCCGAATACAAGAACACCTTTTTTGTAGCGGAGTTTGTAGGTAACCCCGCTGGTTCCGGCATACACAGCTTTAAGCTGAACCCTAAAGGGGCCACCTTTGAGCTGGGCGAGCATAAAAAAGTGCTGGGCGGCATACTGGCCACAGGACTGGATTTTGGCCCGGACGGCGCACTGTATGTCGCAGACTGGATTGACGGGTGGGGCACGCATAACTATGGCCGCATCTGGAAGCTGGACAACCCGCAGGCCGCCACCCTGCCTATACGGAAAGAGGTGAGCGCATTGCTGGCGGAAGACTTTAGCAAACGTAAGGAAGCCGAGCTGGGAGGCATGCTCAAGCACCCGGATATGCGCGTGCGCATGAAAGCGCAGTTTGAGCTGGTAAAGCGCGGTGAAAAAGGAGCGGAGGTGCTGCAGCAGGCGTTAAAGCAAACCG
>NZ_DASTRI010000280.1:0-30110 GCF_035761305.1 Chitinophaga sp.
AGCAGGACTACACCAACCTGAAGCTGCAGTTCGACTCCCTGTACCGGGTGTCTATCTCTTCCCTGGACCGTACCAGCCGCGATATAGGTATTGTTAAGGATAGCCTGAGCAATGTGTCTACCCAGCTGAATAACACCAACATTATTATCGGCGACGCCATACACCAGGTAAACCAGGCCAGGAAAAGGAGTTTCCTGGACAAGCTGTACTGGGGCATTGGCGGGTTAGGCATAGGCGTGGCTATTACCGCGGTGGTTGCGGCAATAAATTAGGTACGGTGCCTGCGATGCGGCAGGAGTTAACACCCTGTGCCTGTGCAGAAACCACATGGCAATGCGCATCTGCGGCGGATGCTATCACAACTTGCACCAGCCAGCCTGCTTGCTGCAATAATCTATAAACGCAAATAGCTCATCCTGCCCAGGTGAGCATATTTTTTTACGGCAGCGGCTGGTACATTACCTGCTTTGCTGGTTTGCTGCAGCTGGTACTAAAAAGGCGCTGTTTATCGTACCTTTGCAGGACTTCCGCAGCCTCATGTTCAAAAGCAGCATTTATAATGTTTCCAGGGTATTTTGCGGCGATATAAACATTTGTTTAATCAGGCGGGGCAACGGTTTTCACTGCGGCCGCGTATTAAAAGAAATTTGTATTATTATAGAACAATGAATGGTAATCTTTACCGATCAAATTGCGCTTTTCGTCGAGCCTTTCGCACAAATGCACTTTTTTCGCGTTTATATATTCACCAGATCAGTACCATTGCAGCATGTAATGGAAGCCAACTATCTAATCAACAGCTAAATGCAAATCAATGAGAAAGCATTTTTTAAAGCCCGGACTGCCTTTACTATTAATGAGCTTGCTTTGCAGCAGTGCCTTCTTTTCGTGCAAAAAAGATAGCACCGCCCCTTCGGACGGCAGCAACACCGGGAATAATGGTACTGCCCGCACTGATGAAGACTCGCTGAAATACCTGATGTACCGTATTATGCAGGTGACCTATGCAAGTGGCGGCCGGGATGCAGCCAAGGGCCTGCCCACCTACTACTGGTACAACCAGGTGCCTGCTCCAGACCCTTTCAGCGCCACTTACGCCACCGCCGAAGACCTGCTGAAAAACATGATCAGCTATCCCAAGCAGAACGGCACTGCCCTGGACCGCTACAGCTTCCTGGACCGTACCGGCTCACTGGCCAATAAGCTGGAGAACGGCATCATTGAAAAAACCAACGGCACCAGCGGCAGCCTGGGACTGGAAGTAACCTATGCGCTGGACCAGAACAATAAAAGCCACCTGATAGTGATGTATGCCGACAAAAACAGCCCGGCCGGCGTGCAGGGTGTGCAGCGCGGCTGGGAAATAACCGCCATTAACGGGGATGATGATATTGCATATGACAACGGCGGCGCCAATACCACCAAGGTAACCAACGCGGTATACAACGCCAGCTCCTCTACCTTTACTTTCAAAAAGCTGAACGGCAGCACCGCTACCATTACGCTTAATGCGGCTTCCTACAACGTAAACCCGGTATTGTTTGACACCATTTACACGGTAAGCGGCAAACAGGTAGGTTATTTTGTGTTTTACACCTTCTCCAGCGTATATAATTCAAGCGGGGCGCCCACAGCCACCAAACAGGTGCTGGACCAGCTGTTTGCCAGATTCAAATCGGCCGGCATCCGCGACCTGATTGTTGACCTGCGGTACAATAATGGCGGCGCCGTAGCCACTGCGCAATACCTTGACAGCGCCATTGCGCCGGCCACTGCACAGAATAAAGTAATGTACAATTACATTTACAACGATAAACTGACGCAGAACCTTACGGCTACCGGACTGCCGGCCGCTATTAAGTTCACCAATACCGGCGGCCTTTCGCTGGATAACGTGTTCTTTGTTACAGGCAACCAAACCGCCTCTGCCAGCGAGCTAACGCTGAATAACCTGAAGCCCTATATGACCGTAAAGCTGGTAGGCGATACTACCTACGGCAAACCGGTAGGCTTTTTCAACTACACCATTTCCGATTATGACAGCACCGGTAAGGAACACTACCTGGCCGACCTGTATGCTATAAATTTTGAAACCAAGAACGCGCAAAACCAGGGCGGCTACTTCAGCGGCATAGCGCCGGATGTGGCAGGCATTGATTATGTGAACATTCCCTGGGGCAGCACCAACGATGACCACCTGAGCAAAATATTCAGCTACATCAGCACGGGCAGCTTCCGCCAGGCCGCTACAGAACAGCGCTTGGCCAACAATCCTAACCTGCGCATGAACATAAAACGTTCTATCACCTCCGGCCAGTTCAACGGCATGGTGGATTTCAGGCATAACAGGTAGGGTATACAGTCTTAAAATAAAATGTGCAAATGGCGGCAACAGTTTACCTGGTTACCAATCATTTGCACATTTTTATTTTTGCCCGGTTGCGCGGTGGGCAAGGTTTTCCTTCCCCGGCGCCGTCCTATATTTTAAATACCCGTGCATTTAAATTTTTCCGGGTTTTATTTATATTTGGATAAGCCGCTGCTTATCCTATTGTTGCTATCCTGTTGAAAAAAATCCCCTGGCGGATTACCGTTATCATTAATAATTGTCTTCACCATGGCAACTATAAGATCAAAGATTGAACTGATTGATGAAGAGATCACCAAAGTATACAAAGAGCCGACTGCCGATTTTACGCAGCCGGACTGGGAAAAGAGCATGCAGGCAGCTGCGGCCGCCTTCAGGCTTACCATACAGCCCGAGCTGTCTTTTATACGTAAGGCGGTGCTGGATTGCCTTGAGCAGGCAAATTATGGCAATGTACATATCATTGCCCAATACATTAACCTTACCCAACAGCTGAAAAATTTTCTTACGCCTACCACCGACGAGATACTGGCCGACCAGCAGAACCTGCAGTATGCCTTTACCTTTTTTATGATGCGCGACCTGATGCCGGATGCGCGCGATGAGATCATGTACTTCAACGACCTGCTGAAAGCCTGCAGGAAAAAGCGTATTAAGTATGCGCCCCTGCTGGAGAAATTATTACCCCATGCCAGCAGCCAGATAAGGTTTGGCAACTATTCTGTAAAAATGCTGTTTGAAGGCGCACTGTGAACATCCCCATCCCTTAACCACTACTTTGGAGGATGAATAAGTATATTTATCCCTATGAAATATTTCCTGCCTGTTATTTGCCTGCTGCTGTGCAGCAGCGCCTTTGCCCAACAAACCGCATTTAAGGTAATTCCCCTGGGCGTAAAGGGCGGTGCGGATGAAAGCAACCTCTCTGCCTACCTGGTGGCCCCGCAAGGTTCCGACAGCTATATATGCCTGGATGCAGGCACCTTACACGCCGGCCTGCAAAAAGCAGTGAATAACGGCCTTTTCAAAAAAACAGCCGGTGAGGCGCTGCGTCAAAATATAAAAGGCTATTGCATTTCACACCCCCACCTGGATCATGTGGCAGGGCTTATCATCAATTCCCCGGACGATACCGCCAAAACCATTTATGGCCTGCCCTTTTGCCTGGATGTGATACAGGACAAATATTTTTCCTGGAAAAGCTGGGCTAACTTCGGCGACACCGGCGAAATGCCGCAGCTCAAAAAATACCATTATTACCCTTTAACGCCCCGGAAAGCTACCCCGCTTGCCCAAACGGACTTAAGCGTACAGGCGTACCCGTTAAGCCATTCCGCCACTTCCCACAGCACGGCTTTTTTGCTGCGTGTAAAAAACGCGTACCTGCTTTACCTGGGCGATACCGGCGCCGATGCGGTTGAAAAGTCTGATAAGCTGCTGCAGCTGTGGCAAACCGTGGCGCCGCTGTTAAAGGCCCGCCAGCTTAAAGCCATTTTTATAGAAGTATCTTTCCCCGAAGAGCAGCCCCGGAGCCAGCTTTTCGGGCATTTAACCCCCGGCCTGCTAATGCAGGAAATTCGCCGGCTGGATAGCCTGGCCGGCCCGCATAGCATAAATAACCTGCCGGTAGTGATCACGCATATTAAACCCTCCGGTAATAATGAAGCCATGATCCGTAAACAACTTGCAGGCATGAATAAGCCGGGCCTGCGGCTTATTTTCCCCGAGCAGGGGAAGTTGCTGGTGTTTTAGAATACTTCATAATTATTAACTATTTGAAAAAGGAAGGAAGCAGGGGGAATTATTAATGTTTAAAGGGACAGTTATAGCATATTTCTCAGTTGGAGAATATTTTCAAAAAGAAATAAAGTTTTCATTTGGAAAAATATTTTTCATTTGAAAACAAACGTCTATATTTGTATAACAATAACAAAAATGAGCGGAAACGCAGCTGCTCTTTAAATATGTCTGCGGGCTTATGCAATTTTTTAAACTTTATTCCATCATGAACGAAAATGCTGTAGAACGAAAAATCTTAGTAAATGCGAATCATCTCAATGCCACCCATCTACGCATTTGGGGCTAAACATCCGCCGGCTGTAAGACCATTAAACGATTGGTGCAATAAGATACGGAAGGCAAAATGTGCTAATTTTAACGAGTTAAAAAGTGAGGTATCTGGCTCAGTGGATTATGTTGGAAAAGATATGTACGTTTTCAACATTGGTGGCAATAATTACCGGTTAGTAGCAGGTATTCATTTTAATACACAACTGGTTTACGTGCGTGCAATACTAACACACAGAGAATACGACGAACACAATAAAAATGGAACCTTGCTGGATTTATAAACAAGGTTAATCTGGTATTATGAAAATAACAACTAAACAGGAATACTTTTCCGTGATGGCAGAAATTGAGGGCCTTTACCAAAAAGGCTTTTCAAATCTGAGTAGTGAAGAGGAAAAAAGACTTGACCTGTTAGCGAAAGCGGTTGAAGCATGGGAAGCCGTTAATTATCCTATGCCATTAAAACCACAGTTCCCCGAGATAGTAGAATATGTTATGAAAAGCAAACAGCTGAATCAGACTGCGTTAGCCGGGGAATTAAACATATCGAAGGGCTTTTTAAGCCAACTCTTACGCGGCACCAAAGTACCTAACACTGAAGTATTGAAATCAATGCATGAGAAATTTCACATTGATGGTAATTTACTTTTAGAGAGCCTGGTTTAACCCGTAATTTTCATCTAAACCATTTTTCCGGACCCTTTTCTACCGGTGCTGCTCATACACATTTACCGGCACTGCCGCCTTTAGCTGCTCCAGCTCGGCAGCGCTCAGCAATGGCGCAGTAGCAGCCGCCACTGCATCATGTAATTGGGCAGCAGTGCGAATGCCTACTACGGCCGCAGTAATGGCCTTTTGCTGCAGCACAAAGCGCAGGGCTGTTTGTGCGGGGCCGCGATGCGTATTGGAAACAGCCTTTACGGCGCTGGCAGCGCGCTGCACCGCTGCCGCCGTATAATTAAGGTAAGGGGCCGCCGGCTTATCTATGAGCAACCCTTTAGCAACACTGCCGCGGGCCAGCACGCCAATGTTATGCTGCTCCAGCAAGCTCAGGCAGGTTTCTTCCGGCCGCCGGTCCAGCAGGCTGTATTGCATCATTACGCTTACTATACGCGAGCGCTGCACGTATTCGCGTATCACATTCGGGCGGATGGAGGAAATGCCGTAGTAACGGATCTTGCCCTGCTCCAGTAAAAGCTCAAAGGCCTCAATGGTTTCATCTATATTATCTTCCAGGGTGCCGCCGTGCAGCTGGTACAGGTCAATATAATCAGTTTGCAGGCGGCGCAGGCTGCCTTCTACCGAGCTTAAAATATACTCCTTGCGCGGGTTCCAGTCCCACCCACTGCCATCGGGGCGCCACTGGTTGCCTACCTTGGTGGCAATGATCACCTCTTTACGTTTGCTCTTCAGGGCTTTGCCCAGGGAGGTTTCATTAGCGCCCTTGTCATACAGGTCGGCCGTATCAAAATAATTGATGCCGGCGGCCATGGCCTCGTGTATTAACGCTGCGTTATCCGCATCGCTGCCCTGTAATGACATGGCGCCAAAAGCGATCTCGCTGATCTCCAGGTCCGAATTGCCTAACAATTTGTATTGCATACAGCAAAACTAGGGCATTCATCTTAATCAGCAGCGCATACTCATTTATAAAATAGTAGCCTGCAGGCGCGCGGTTGGCTATTGTGCGTATAAATTACGCGGCGTATATTGTTGTATGAAGCAAAAACTGATCAACGCCGGCCTGCTGCTTTTTGCCGGTTTAATAGGCGCTACGTTTCACGCGCATGCACAGCATAAAAGCCCTGTGTTAAATCATATAGCCATTTCCGTGTACGACCTGGATAAAGCCACTGCCTTTTACCGCGATGTGATGGAGATAGATACCATGCCCGAGCCTTTTCACGACGGCAAGCATACCTGGCTTAAAATAGGCCCGCATAGCCAGCTGCACCTCATAAAAGGCGCAAAGGAAGTTACTGACCATGATATAGCCGCACATCTATGTTTTAGCGTACCTTCTGTAGATGCGTTTATCGCAAAGCTGAATAAGCTGCACATTCCCTTCCGCAACTGGCAGGGCGAAAAACAAAAATATACCCTGCGGGTTGATGGCGTTAAACAGGTTTACCTGCAGGACCCTGACAATTACTGGGTTGAGGTGAATGACGATAAGTACTAACCGCTTTATTTAGCGCCTTCCAGCTCGGCCCGGGTGGAGTGGTCGTCATAGGGCTTATACTGTACATTTTCTATTTTCAGCACCACCGGGTTGGGCCACTTGTTGTTGGTGTAAAAGCGCTGGCCGTTTACTGCGCTTATCACCAGTCCTATGGGCGTGGGCTGCACATATACATGCGCATCAAAATCTTTTTTATACTCTACCAGCTCGCTGCCATACCCTAATACAGATACTTTGGTTTGCGCGTTGCCCTGCAGGGTTTTCAGCACCAGCTCTTTACGCTCCCCGTATTTCCACTCATCGCCTGCAGGTACAAACGCATACACGGTATTACCGGTTTTAGCCCGGGTAAACCAAATATTGCCTTCACGGACAATATGCCAGGGGCGTATGGCGCTAATAGCTTCTTCATTAGCCAGGTTCCACAGGGCCAGCTCACGCAGCAGCGACTCCTGTTCTATCTGTATTTCCCCGTTGGCTTTAGGGCCAACATTCAGCAGCAGGTTACCGCCTTTGGCCCTTGTTTCAATGATCATGTTAATAATGGCGGTACCGGATTTCTGCGGGTCATTAGTGGGTTTCCACTGCCAGTCGGTACCCATGGTAAAGCAGGCCTCCCAGGGGCCGGGCACGGGCTGGTTGGGCAGCTCCTGCTCCGGCGTGCGCATGGCTCCGCGGGTAACCAGTACATCCGGCTGCAGCTGCCAGGCATATTCTTTCAGCCCTTCTGCCGGACCGTCGAAAAATATAATATCTATTTTGCCGTAGTTGGTCAGCAGCTCTTTCAGCTGCGCTTTATCATACGCCATCAGCTCAGGATTTTGTGCGGGAAAGTGCTGTGGCACCTGCATGCGGCCAACGGGTATGTGATGTTTGTAGAAAAAGTAAAAATCTTCCGGTGAAAAATACAGTCCTATGGCAATGCCCTGCTTACGGAAGGCGGCAATAATCTCTTTCAGCGCATCGCGCTGAAAAGGCGTATTCATAATATTAAACCCGGTTGTTTTGGTGTTCCACATACAAAAACCGGCGTGGTGCTTGGTGGTGAACACTACATACTTCATACCGGCCAGTTTTGCCAGCACAGCCCATTCATCAGAATCAAATCTTTTAGGATGAAAGGTTTTGGGCAGCTCCGCCGTAAACCTTTGCAGGTAATCGTCGGATGCGCCGGCCATGGAGTGGCTGATAACCGCGCCTACCTGCACATCCACGCTCCAGTGAATGAACATGCCCAGGCCCATATCCATAAACCATTGCTCTCTTTCCGGTTTATTGGCGGTTTGCTGCGCAAAAGCGGTGGTGCTGCATAAAAACAGCAGCAAAAAGGCGGTAGTAATACGCATAATTCACTGCACTGTTTTGGTTAAACCCTCAATATACAATCAAATGGCGGCAGATGCATGAAATTTTGAGGGTTGAAAATATTCCGTTTGAGATAAATATTTTTCCTTATTGCGTAAACGGAAACGATATATCGCGTAGTACCTTGGCGCCACGAAATGCTTCTATGAAAAAGGTTATCTTATGTTTGGCGGCGTGCTTTGCCGCCACGCCACTCCTATACGCACAACAATTTACGCCGGCGCAGCAATTGATATTACGAACCAACGAAGACTCCCTGAACGCGGGCGTTGCCCAGAACAAAACCGTGGTATCTGGTTACGGGTCGGCTTTTTACCAGCGCAACTTTAACGACGAAATATCACGCGCTACGCTGGAGCGGGCAGTATTGTTCATCGGGCACCGTTTCAATAACAAGATCTCTTTTTTCAGTGAAATGGAGCTGGAAAATGCGGTAGTAAGCCCGGGTGAGGAAAGCACCGATAATTTTAAAGGCGAGCTGGCCATGGAGCAGGCTTACCTGCGCTTTAACCTGAACCCGCGCCAATATATCGTAGCCGGCCTGTTTACCCCGCGCATCGGCATATTGAACGAGAACCATCTGCCGGTAAACTTTAACGGGGTAGAGCGCCCGCTGGTTGAACAATACATTATACCGGCCACCTGGCGGGAGCTGGGCATTGGCTTTTACGGCCGCCTGCGCCGCCTGCCGCTGAACTACAGCATTGCTTTGCTGAATGGTTTGGACGCTTCCGGTTTTCAACATGGCACCGGTATTGTGGAAGGCCGTGCAGAAGGTTCCGGCGCATTTGCCAATAACGTTGCTGCCACCGCCTCCCTGCAATACTTCTGGCAGGATTTCCGCTTCCAGGTATCGGGCTATATAGGCGGCACCAACGGGGCCAACAAACGCCGGTCAGACAGCCTGCAGTTAAGCCACGGCGCATTTGCGCAGCCCCTTTACCTGGGAGAAGCCAACATACAATATGCCCGTAACGGCTTTGCATTTAAGGCCATTGGCAGCATTATATCCTACCCCGGCGCAGCGGATATTAACAAGGCCTACGCCAGCAATGTAAGCAAGGTAATGTACGGCGCTTATGCGGAGCTGGCCTATAACCTGCTGGAAAAAAGCGTTCAATACAAAGAACAGCAGCTGAATGCCTTTGCACGTTATGAGCTGTTTGACCTGAACTCCGCTATTCCCGGCAATGCCATTTACGACGGCACTGTTAAGCAGCAGCACCTGGTAGCCGGCTTCAGCTACCTGCCCATACCCAATGTAGTAATTAAGGCAGATGTACGGCTCATGCATACCGGCAACGAAAACCCGGCGCTGGTTATTAATCCCAGCCCCGCGCGTATTCCTTATAAAACAAACAACACTTACCTGAATGTAGGTATCGGGTATGCATTTTAAACCAGTAAATACAAACCAGTGGATAGAAGAAATTTCCTGAAAGGCACCTGCAAGGCCTGCCTGTTAAGCGCTGCCGCCTTTTCCATGGCCGACCTGCTGGATGCCTGCGGCACTACCATGAAGGGTTTTAAGACCATGGTGAATAATAACCAGGTAGCGGTGCCGCTAACGCTGTTTGCCACCAGCGACCTCCAGATCATTAGCCCCAGGAACTACGACTATGAAATTGCCGTGCGTAAAAATGCAGACAGCACCTATACCGCGCTGCTGATGCGCTGCACCCACCAGGCCAACCAGCTGATACCAACCGGCAACGGCTTTGTATGCAGCCTGCATGGCAGCCAGTTTGACAAGAACGGCGAAGTAAAAAAAGGCCCTGCAGAAAAGCACCTGCAACACCTGGCCACCACCATCAACGATACAAACCTGATTATTCATATTTAACCAAACAAGCACATGAAAAAATTATCCATATTGTTACTGGCTGCCTGCAGCCTTACCCTGTTTTCCTGCAGTAAAGACGATGACAACGGCGGAAATAGCAACGAAGATTTTAACACACTGAAAGCCACTGTACTTACAGACTTTGCCGCCAAAACCGGTCTGCCCGGCTATAGTGACCTGAAAGAAAAAGCCACTACCCTTAATAATGCCATTACAGCGCTGAACAGCAGCGCCACTGATGCGAACCTTACTGCCGCACAAACCGCCTGGCGCGATATGCGCAGCACCTGGGAGCAATGTGAGGGTTACCTGTTTGGCCCTGTGGAAGACGATAACTATGATCCCAACATGGACACCTGGCCGGTGGATTATGTGCAGATGGACTCCCTGCTGGCCAGCAACAACCCGCTGGAGCTGTCTGATATAGAAAACCTGAGCACACTTTCCCTGAGAGGCTACCATCCTATAGAATACATATTGTGGGGTAAGGATGGCAAGCGCACCGCCGCCGCCATTACCGACCGCCAGAAGCAGTACATTACCAGCCTTTCACAGGACCTGGTGAACATTTGCACCTCCCTGTACAACAGCTGGGCGCCTGATGGCGGCAACTTTGCCAATAAGGTGCAAACCGCCGGCAGCGGCAGCAGCGTGTTCACCAAAAAGCAGGATGCTTACATTGCCATAGTGGAAGGGCTCATAGGTATTTGCGATGAAGTAGGCAGCGGCAAAATGAAAGAGCCTTATGATGCGCAGGACCCCAAGATCGTAGAGTCGCCTTTCAGCGGCAACTCCGCCATTGATTTTAAGAACAACATTACCGGCGCCTATAACGTGTATACGTGCAAATTCCTGGGCAATGAAGGCAATGGTTTGAACAAGCTGGTAGCTATGAAAAACCTTTCGCTTGACAACGAGATACAGCAGCAGTTCCAGGCCGCCATTGCTTCCTTTAACAGCATTACCCTGCCTTATGAGCAGGCCATCCTAACCCAGCGCGTACAATGCCAGAACACCATGAATGCCATTGATGCGCTGAAAACAACACTGGAAGAAAAGCTGAAGCCCTTTATACTGACTAACATTACCGACTAAACGCGGTATTATATAACCGTAACATGCAGATAAGGAAGATATACGTTGCAGCGGCATTGCTTACATTGCCATTTATGGTAATGATGTGCACCAAACCTGCCACTTTTGAGGACAGCGGCTACGACATACGCCTGAGCGGCGGCGCCGCTACGGTGTTTGACGAAACCAGCAAAGCCTTTGGCCACGCCATGGAAGGCATGAATGCCGGCGATGAGCATGCCCATGAAATGGGCGACCGTGCCGTAGAACAAACCTTTGTAACTGCGCCTGCGCCGGTGAACAGCGGCCTGGGCCCCATTTTCAACAATGTGAGCTGCGTAAGCTGCCATCACAACGATGGCAAGGGCAACCCAACCACAGGTTTGGTAAGTTCCTCCATGCTGGTACGTTTAAGCCTGCCCGGCGCCGATGAACATGGCGGACCGTTGCCGGTGCCGGGGTTTGGCCTGCAGCTGCAGGATATGTCTATTTTTGGCAAGCAGCCGGAGGCAAAGGTGAACATCACCTATACCAACCAAACCTTTACCTACCCGGATGGTACGGTGGTAACGCTGCGTAAGCCCTGGTACACACTTTCAAATCCGTATATCCCGCTGCCTGCCGGTGTAATGACCTCTGCACGCATGGCCCCGCCTTTTTTCGGACTGGGCCTGCTGCAAAACATTCCTGAAGCTACCATACTGGCGTTTGCCGATGAAAATGACGCCGACGGCAACGGCATTAGCGGGCGGCCCAATTATACCTGGGACCCGGTGAACCGGAAAATGATGCTGGGCCGCTTTGGCATGAAAGCCAACGCCGCCACCATTCTTACCCAGGTGGCCGCCGCCTACCAGCAGGACATGGGCATTACCAGCTATGTATTTCCGCAGGAAAGTTCCTTTGGACAGCCGCCAATGGACGACCTAACAGATGATCCCGAACTGCCGGACTCTATTTTAAACACTACTGCCTTTTACATACAAAGCCTGGCCGTGCCCGCCCGCAGAAATGTTACTGACCCGCAGGTACAGCAGGGCGAACGGCTGTTTGCGCAAACCGGCTGCGCCAGCTGCCACAGGCCCACTATACAAACAGGGGTGGATGTACGCTTTAAACAGCTCAGCAACCAGCGTATACACCCTTATACCGACCTGCTGCTGCATGACCTGGGCGCTGACCTGGCAGACGGCCGGCCGGATTACACGGCCAACGGCAATGAGTGGAAAACGCCGGCCCTGTGGGGCATAGGGCTGTTTGAAAAAACCAACGGCACGCCCTTTTACCTGCACGATGGCCGTGCGCGTACGCTGGAAGAAGCCATACTGTGGCATGGGGGCGAAGCGCTGAAAAGCAGGCAGCAGTTTGCTGCGCTCAGCAAAAACGACAGGGATGCAGTGATCCGCTTTCTGAAGTCGATTTAAAAATACTTCTTCAACAGGGGTTGAAACCGGCTAGAACAGTGAAAACTGGTCTTCGCCGGTTTTGTTTTTGTCTTTCCTGGCAGCGGGTTTATTTTTTGCCGCGGGCTTTTCCTGGCCGCCCAACAGGTACAGCTGTCCTGAGAGGTCTTTGATTTCTCCCTCCTCAAATATTTTTACCACCCCATATAAACCGTCATAGCCGGGCACTGGCTTTACTTCCCGGGCGCGCATACGGCGAATGGCTTCTGCCAGCACCGGGCCGCCCTGTTTGCCCAGGTCGGCTACCGGTACTTCCTTTAACACGTTAAACTCGTTACCAAAAGTGGAAATGGTTTGATGGAACGCCTGCTGCACCGCTTTGCTGGCTGTTCCGCTGCCCTTTATTTCCGCCAGTATTTCCGGCAGGGGAATAATGTAATCGAAGCCGGCGGCGCCCTGCGGCCTTTGCGGCATGGGGCGGTCTGAAAGCTTTTGTATGCGGTGCAGCACTCCAATGGTAAGCGGCTGGCCACACTGCGGGCACAGGCAGCTATGCTGCACGCTTTGCTCCGGCAGCCAGGAAATACCGCACTTGCGATGCCCGTCGTGATGGTACTTACCTTCTTCGGGGAAAAACTCGTAAGTGCCTAAAAAGCCCTGCTGTGTTTTAATCGCATTAAATATTCCTTCGTAGCTGCGCTCCGTATTAAAAAGGTTGGCCTCCCTGCCCAGCTTCTGCGGAGAGTGCGCATCTGAGCTGGATATAAGCGTAAAGCGGTCCAGCGCGCTCCATTGCCAGTTCATGGCAGGGTCGGAAGACAGGCCGGTTTCAATGGCGAAGATGTGGTGGGAGAGATCGCGGAAACATTCATCAACACTGTCATACCCGCCGCGCGAGCCTAATGTGGAGAACCAGGGCGTCCATACGTGCGCAGGCACCAGGTAGGCCTGGTCTGAGGTAGTGAGCACTATTTCCAGCAGGTCGCGGGAGGGCAGGCCTAAAATCGGCCGGCCGTCTGAAGCCAGGTTGCCTATCTGCGACAGGCGGGCATTAATGCGGGCTACTGTATCAAAATCAGGCGCATATACCAGGTTGTGGTTTTTGCGCACCTTATCGCCGTATTTGTAAATAGAGCTGATCTCCGATGTTAAGCAAAAACGTACATCAATATCCTGCACCTTCATGCCCGGCAGCGCCGGCATGGCAGGCGGATTTTTAAGCCGGAACAGGCCGTTACCGTCCGGCTCCAGCTTTTCTTGCAGCTCGCGGAACCATTGCGGATGCGTGAAATCGCCCGTGCCCACCACGTGTATGCCTTTTACCCGGGCCCACTGGTACAGGGTTTCCAGGTTCAGATCTTTGCTGGTAGCACGGGAGTAATGGGAATGTATATGAAGATCGGCTATAAAGAACATGCTGCTGAAACGGGTTTGGATGTAAACTATAAAGATACGGAAATCGCACGATGGCGCGGGAGCGCCGGCAGTATGGGGCTACGCCGATCATTAAATCATTTTTCAAAATGATAATTTATTTTATTTTCGTGTACATGGAGCAGGTACAAAATGGAAATTCCGTATATGTACTGAAAACCGGGAAGAACCTTTACAAGATCGGCAAAACACAGGATCTGCAAAAAAGGCTTTCTTCCTATCATACTCACCTGCCCATTGTTTTCCGCCTGGTACGCCAGTACATCACCCCGCAGATGGATGCCCTGGAAGCCAACCTGCACATGGCTTTCCAGCACAAGCGGGTAAAGGGCGAATGGTTTGAACTGCAGCCCAACGACCTGGTGATATGCGACAATCTTGCCCGTGGCTTTGCCCGGGTACAGCGCCCGCGGGAGCGCAGCAAGCATACCCACATACAATACAGCAGCAACCCCATGCTGCAGGTGATGGAAGCCAATGAAAAATACCTGCACGACTACTCCCGTATTGCCGACGATCTTACCCTGGGCCTGAGCGTGGATGAAGTATTTGCCCTGTATGACGGCACTGTTAGCACAACTGTTATTACCACGGTAAAAAGACTGCTGCAATACCGTACGCCCAACGCTGAATTGCTGGGCCACTGGCGGCATATTGTGAGCGACCTGGGCGCCGGCATGAGCGAAAGGAAAGTGCTGGAGAAATACAAAGGCCAAACCAACCGCACAACGGTACAAATGATCAAGCGTATATTACGCAACCAGCTATATTGATTTTCCCCGCTGCACTTCCCCGGGGGTAACCCGCCCGGTTTACGGACTTCTTTAATTTACACAGTCCCTGCCCGCAGCAGTAAGAGAATGGCGTATAAAGCAATGAACACCGTACCGCATGGCTGCCTTGCGGTTTAAATAATATATTCATCAGATGTTATGAATAACAGGGATAGGTATACGTAGTTCTACGCAGGCAATACAATGCGCTCCGGCCAGTCTGCCAGCCTCTTTTGTAAAAAGGGCGGTTTCCCAAATGGAATACTGGTTAAATTCCTACTTTTGATTTGGGTGACTAATAAGTTCAGAACACGATGTAGCTTACCCGCAGGCTGGTGATGCGACCAACATCGCTGGTCATTCCCATCCGCTGTAAAGCGGGTGGGATTTTTTTTAGGAGGTATAAAAACAGTGTAGCCCCCGCGTTACCGGGGGCTACATGCTCGCTTATGCGGAAGCCTCAACCTAGCTCCCAGATTTGCTTAAGCACCAGTTGGAAAACTGCGCTTGTTTATCTCGGTGACTTATAGGTAAGCTTTTCTTTGAAACTACATCTTACTGCGCCATTCTCCGTCATAAAATAGCTCACTTCAAAGTAAGCCACTTTACCATCTGCGTCCCAGGTAAGTTTGTTAACACCGGTAGGGTCCAGCTCTGCGTTCCGTTTGGTGGCGCCGGCATCCTTCCCGTAATAATTGGTTACTGACGTAATATTCCCGGCTGCATCAAAATAGAATACCGGGCTAAAGTTACCGTAGTAGGAGTCCGTGAAGGGACCGCCGGCAGGGCCGCTTTTAATACGATGCCCGTATGTATGGGCGTAAGTATCGTCGTAGTAAGCAACAGAGTTCCCCGTGTAGGTAATTAGCTTAGCCTCTACAGGATAATAGCCCCAGAGCGTGCCGTTTGTATAGTCAACCATATCGCCGGTTACGGTATATACGCCATCATAGCTGTTACGTACGGCAAAAGAATACAACGCTTTACCAAAGTTACCGCTAATGATGCCGGTTGAAACAGATGCTATCTTTAAAGGCAATGCATAGTTTGCGTCAAAATCAAAATCGCTGCTGCGGATAATGGTGGCCTGCACCTGTATTTTCTGTGTACCGCTTTTAATAACAGCGCTGGAAGGCAGGCGGAATACGCTGGCAGGGGGCGCCACATAATCCGTTCCCTGATCTGCGTTATATGCGTTCAATGCATCCGTATCAACCTCCAGTGTAACCGTAATATCAGACGGCGCCATATCGGCCCCCGAATAGCTCAGGTTTAAATTGATTTTGGCAGAGTCGCCTTCGCCCAGGCTGCCCAGGTCTACTGAAAACCGCGGCACCACAGCATCCACCGGAGATACAACAGAACCTGTATTTTCAAATTCCACCACATTATTTGACTGGCCAGGATCCAGCGCAACGTGGTCTTTCAGACAAGAAGTAAATGCCAGTGCCATCATGGCCAGCGACACTTTCTCAATAATATATTTCATCCGTAATTTTTTTTATTGTTTAAACTCCACAATCCTTCGTTACTCTGCGGCCCAGAAAATAAGTGACGTAAAAGGACTGATACCTTTGGGCATGTTAGTGCCGTTATTAGACGACTCCGTATTCGGGTACAGCAGCCTGGTAGGCAGCCTGTCCGGGCGGGTGCTGATAGATTGTGTAGAAGCAAATGTTTGTACCGGATCGGAAGAGCCATTTGTGATCTTCGGATAATGTGTTCTGCGATATTCATTCCAGGCCTCATGACCATGTATGAAGTTGAGCGCAACATATTTCTGGGTGATAATGGCTTCTATCTGCTGGGCCTGTGTTGTTGCCAGGTCAAAATGCACCAGGTAGCTGTCCGGATTGTTGTCCAGGTATGCCTGGTAGTCAACTGCCGGATCCCAGTTGGGTGTTTCAAAAGTACCATCCGGTTTCATGTAATCGTATTTAAAGGAGGCCAGCACACCTGCATCAAACAATGCTTTTGCATTACCGGTAATCGTACCTCTTATCACGCCTTCTGCCTGAAGCAGGTAACTTTCCGCAGCTAACAGCAAGGGCTCTCCGAAAGTGGGGTCCTTGAAAATGCCAATACTGGCGCCTGCGCTGGTGCTTGACCTGCTGCTGCCGGAATTGGCGGTAGACAGCCAGGCGCTGCCTGCAGGGCAGGAAGGCACGCTGTTGCTTTCAAAACCCAGCTGGTTTGCAGCCGTGCTCGGGAACTGGTAATAGATAGCATACCCACGGTAATCATCCAACTTCTGGCCATTGTAAAAAGAAAGTATCCACTTGGTAGGTATCCAGGCTTTATTACCGGCGCTGCCGGTAGCGCTGAATACCCAGGTATTCCAGGCAGGGTTTTGCTTGTTATTATCCCGTACATAACCGGGATTAACAATAGCATCAGTAGTCAGGAACCCTGCTTCATCAAAAGAGGTATTGGCAAAAGCTACCTTGCCGCCCGCGCGTATTATTAAACGGAGCTTGAGGGTGTTAGCCAGCTGCTTCCATTTATCCATATCTCCTTTAAACAGGGGATCGGCGCTACCCAGGTCTTTTACGTTGTTGGTAGAATTTTCATCCTGCTCGGTCTGTGTTGCGTTAATAAGCGCAATAGCGGAGTCCAGCTGAATGCCCAGATCTTTGTAAATGTCCTCCGCCTTATCATAAGCAGGCGTAAGCTCGTCTATACCTTTTAATGCCTCCCTGTACGGAACATCGTTATAAGTATCTACCAGCATCTGAAAATTAAACACTTTCATGATGCGGGCAGCGGCATTAAAGTAGCCATAATCCGCCAGTGCATCTGTCTGGTTGAGTACATACTGAAAATCTTCCAGCACATCATAAGAAGATGACCAGAGGCCGGCACTGGTAGCGTTACTGAAGTTATAGGTAACCGCAGCGCCAAAGCCGCCATAGCCGCCAGCGTTGGCTGCGTAGCCAACCAGCTGTGAGCCATAGTTGTTAAATGAGCTCACATTAGCTGCGGTATAAACAATCGCCTGGGGCAGTACGGTTTCCGGCGTACCGGATGTAGCCTGGTTCGGGTTAGCGTTGATATCCAGGTATTTTTTACAGGAGCTACCCAACAACACCAGTCCTACGGATATAAATATTAATAAGCGTTTTTTCATTTCTCTGATTTTTAAGATACAGTTAGAATGTCAATGATACGGTAGCGCCGTAAAAGCGTGACGGCGGCGTTTGACCCAGGCCGGTAAGCCCTATACCGTTGCTGTCATTACCGGCATCACTGTATTCAGGATCTGTATAATAGTTTGATTTGGTCAGCCATACGAACAGGTTACGCGCCTGCACGCTGATAGTGGCCGCCTTAATAGCTTTGATCTTGCTAAGCACCGACGCCGGCACATCGTAAGCCAGTGATATTTCCCTTAGCTTCCAGAAATCACCGGAGGTAAGGTAGTTGGAGGCTACGGTACGGTTCTCATCGTTTGTCCAGAAACCTGAGTTACCGTTACCATTATTTACGGTAATGTTGGTGTTCTTAATGTACTCGCCCGGATGGTTAGGATCTTCATACACGGAGTTCGGGAACACAAAGCGGTCGCGGTTGAACGCTACGGTTCTGATACCGGTACCGGCCCAGTCCAGCTCACCACCCATGTTGTTATACACCATGTAACCGCCACGATATTCAAACAGCGCGCTTAAACGGAACTGCTTAAAGCGTACGTTCAGGTCCAGGCTCACGCGGTTGCGGGGGGTAGCATTACCCAGTATTTTAATAGTATCATCAGTCCTGGGAATACCGGTAATGCGGTCTACAATCACGTGGCCTTCCGGATCACGGCTGTAGTCTTTACCCATAATAACCGGGAAGGCGTAACCAGCTACGGCATATGAACCGGTGCCATTGCTATAGGTAGCTATTGACAGGCGGGGCAGGTCGGCGCTGATGTTGTCTACGTTGTTATCCAGGTAAGTATAGTTACCGCCTACGGTTACTTCCAGGCTGGATGTTTTAACAGGTGTTACATGCGCGTTCACTTCCACACCGCTGCTGGTGGTTAAACCGCTGTTTACACGGTATGAAGAGAAACCGGTAGCTGTAGATACCGTAGTATTTACTGTTTGGTTGTTAGTTTTGGTGCTGTAATAAGTAACGCTGGTAGTAATACGGTCGTCCAGCAGGTTCATGTCAAAACCCATTTCGTAACCTTTGGTCATTTCGGGCTTAAGATCCTTTGATACTAAAGTACCGTTCAGTGTGTAACCGGCTACGCCGCTGTAAGGAAAACCATTGGCCTGGCTAAAGGTAGGCTGCAGGTAGTAAGCGCCAAAGTCGGCCGCATTGCCAAGGTTCACCTGGCCTACTTTTGCCCAGCCGCCTCTTAATTTCAGGTAAGTGATGGTTTTACTTTGTTTTATAGCAGTAATAGCGTCGCTTGCTATAAAGGAAACGTCCACTGAAGGATAGAAGAAAGACCTGTTTTCAGGGTTCAGGATAGAAACCCAGTCATTACGGCCGGTTGCATGTAAATACAGGAAGTTCTTATAGCCAATACGGAAGTCGCCATAGGCGCCTATCTGGCGGGCCGTGTAGTTGCTTTCGCCGCCCAACAGGTTAGTGGTGGTGTTACCCGTATTGTAAAGGTCGGGAATGGTTAAGCCGTTTGCACCGATAGATACATATTTAGCCTGGTCCTGGCGCCACTGGCCGCCTAAAATCAGGTTAAAGCTAAAGTCGCCGTATTCCTTACGGAACTGTGCAAATGCATCTGTTAACAAGTTAGTCAGGTAACCGCTTTCATCTACAACAGAAGCAGAAATATCTGTTTTGGCGCCACTGGTGGTTTCAGCATATGAAGTGTAATCAAATGCGCCAACCGTTGATTTGGCTGAGTAGTTGCGGGTAGATATACCCTGGCGCGCAGTCAGGTCAATCCAGTCAACAGGCGAATACCTTAACTCTATATTACCGGTCAGATAATCATTACGGCTTTTGGAGCGGTTGTTATCCAGCGTAAAGTAAGGGTTCTGGTACCATGGGTTATAGAACCCGTTAGGATTGGCGAACTTGTCGGTTCTCCAGTTCTTATACTTGGTAATATCCACGTTCTGGGGCATGTTCAGCATGTTAGCATACATGCTGGCAGTTTGGGTGGTAATATCCCACCTGTTTTGCGTATAGCCGATGCTATAAATAGCATTCACTTTGTTGCCTATTTTACGGGTACCATTGGCGCGCAGGTTAGCGCGGTTGTATTTGTCTTTAGGCGTTGTACCTTTTACTGTAACATACTGGCCGGAGAGGTAGAAGGTAGATTTATCGTCACCATTGGTAACGGAGAAATCCGTTTGGTTGGTTAGGCCATGCTGCCAGAAGTTGTTATGGGCTGTATTACCGGTGTAGTAAGCAGAGTCCTGGCTGCCATCTTCCAGCGGCTCGCCCAGGGGCACTTTGCTACCATCGAACGCAGGACCGTAAGACTGGTTTTCCAGGTTGGAGAACAGTGGCTTGCCATTAACGTCGTAGCCGTAGGAGCTGCCGCCTGCGCCAAAACCATATTGCAGTTTGGGGAAGTAGGCTACTGATTCAACGGTAGTAGTATTGGACACCTTAATTGCAGTAACACCATTTTTACCTTTTTTGGTGGTTACGATAATGGCGCCATTAGAAGCCTGGGAGCCGTACAATGCAGCAGCGCCCGCGCCATTCAGCACTGTCAGCTCTTCCACATCTTCCGGGTTCAATTGCCCTAAAACAGTGTTAGGTACAATTACGTTATCCAGCACCACCAGCGCCTGGTTGTTACCGGTTAAGGAGCGCTGGCCTCTTAATATCAGGCGGTAGTTGGGATTTACACCACCGTTGGTGGCATTGATCTGCAAACCAGGCACCTTACCCTGCAGGCCGCCGGCTATATTCACCGCTTTACCTGATATCAGGGTTTCCGCTTTAACCACGGTATTGGAAGTGCCTATCTCACGGCGTTTGGATTTAATACCGCCTGCCGTTACAATCACCTCTTCCAGGATGCTGCTGCTGGTTTTCAGCACAATATGCAGCTCACCGCCGCCTACCGTTACTTCCTGCGGCTCATAACCCACAGAGCGCACAATCAGTACCGTGCCAGCAGGTACGTTCAGCTCAAACTTACCTTCACCATCAGTAACAGTGCCGGAGTTTTTGCCTTTGATTTGCACAACGGCGCCCGGTATAGGGCCGCCATCGGAGCTGGTTACCACGCCTTTTACTGGCGCAACAGCTACCGGCAGCGGCGCCAGGTTAGTGACATTGGTGGTGGCTGGTTTCCCTTTTACAATTACCACCTTATCTACAATATTGTAGGTAAGGGGCTGTTTTTGGAAGCAGATCTTTAATACGGATTTCAGATCTACATTTTTTACTTCCAGGTTGACAGGTGCTGCTTTTTCCAGGTCTTCCCTTGAATAAAGGAAAGAGTATCCTGTTTGTTTTTGTATCTCTTTGAAAGCCCTGTCCAGGGAAATGCTTTTGAAAGAAAGCGTAATGTTTTGTGAATTGCCGGCGCTTACGGGCAGGCAAAAAGCAAGTAATAATACAAGTGACAGGAATGGTGTAACAAGCCTGCCTCTGCACCAGACGGCGAAGATCATTAGATTAGATTTTGGTTGATTAATAAATGTTCAGAACACGATGGTTTAGATCACCCACAGGTATATGGGAATGCGACCAACATTCCTGTAGCCTTTAAGGGTATTCATTTTGTTGTTTCTACATTAATAAGCTAGCATTTTAAGGTGAAAAAAATAACAAGTCCAATACGGATAAATTTAACGGTTGAAAGATGACGTTCAATTAGTTTAACGGTTCACGGTTGATTACTTTGGTTTAGTTCGTTGCTATCTTTCAATAGTATCTATTACGGTTGTGTTACGAAAATTTTCCTCCCTTCTATCCGGAATTTCAGCCGCCCGGTAAGCTCCAGCATGGTTAGCAGCTTTGACACCGGTACATCCCTGGGTATAGAGCCCATAAAGTGCTGCGTTACACTGCTGGTATAAACAATTTCCGCATCGTACCAGCGGTTCACCTGCCGCATGATGGAGGCAATATCTGCATCATTAAAGGCAAACATGCCGTTTTTCCAGGCGGTAACGGCGGAGGTGTCGGTATCTTGCTGGAGGCGGAAAGTGCCGTCTTTTAACAGCTGTACCTGTTGTCCCGGTTGCAGCACCTGTGTATTGTCGCCCCTGCTTACTCTTACTGCCCCTTCCAAAAGAGTAGTGCTGATGGCTGGTTCGTCCGTATAGGCGTTAATGTTAAAACAGGTGCCTAGTACGGCTATTTCCATTCCGTTTACAATTACTTTAAATGGCTTTCCGGTGTCGGGGGTTACCTCCAGGTAAACCTCACCGGTAACCGTTACCTTACGGCTGCTGCCGGTAAATGCAACAGGGTAAGTGATAGACGATGCCGCATTAAGCCAAACCCTGGTGCCATCCGGCAATACCAGCCGGAACTGGCCTCCCCGCGGTGTGGTAAGTGTGTTATATACCGCCTTACCGGTATTGCTGCCCGGCGCAGGATATATCAGCTCCCCGCTGTTCAGCTTCAAACCTTTTGTTTTTTCCAGGCCTGAAAGGAAACCGCTGTTTCCTTCGTATAAGGCAATGGAAGTACCGTTGGCCAGCGTTAATACCGCTTTGCTGTTGCCGGGCGGTATATCGTTTTTAAAACGGCTATGCGTCCATTCCGGCTCATGTGGTTTTTCCTTCAGTAGTAGATAAACCCCTGTAGCCGCCATCAGAATTACGATGGAGGCTGCTGCTATGGCGGGCCATGCCAATAACTGCTTCACTTTGCGTTTACCCCCGGCCGGAGCCGTGCGGGTAACCCTGTTATACATATAGTCCCAGTCAATGGCCGGCTCTTCCGCCCCGGGATGTATATTTTCCAAATGGGCATCGGCCAGCGCTTCGAGCTTTTCTCTCATGCCTGGCTTGCTGACATATTCAAAAAACTCCTGCAGTTCTGTTTCAGTGCACGATCCATCAATATACTTCCTATACAGATAGGTAAGGCGGTCGGAAATCCCCGTCATTTGTTGGCTTTTTTGTACTCTGATTATACAGACTGTTTTAGGGAGGGATAGTACCGGGCTGACTAAACATATTTTTTATTTACATGCGATAAGCGCTGCAGCTTATTCGCTAAACCCGGTTTAATATGTGCATCCAGCAGCATAAAATTGTCAGCAGCTGTGCGTGCCTCGACAAGTACAGCCGTATATATTTTAATATGTCCGTCAGGTTATTTTTAACGGTTTGCACAGAAACATCCATTTGCCGGGCAATCTCCTGGTGGGATAATCCATCCCGGCGGCTGAGCCAGAAAATGGCCTGCTTTTTCTCAGGCAGCTGCGCTATTACCTCATGTATGAGGCGCTGGCTTTCCTGGGCCTGCAGCACTTCTTCTGTTATGTTTTGCAATGGCGAAAGATTGGCCCACACCGCCTGCATTGCCTTTTTATCTCTTGCCAGGGCAGAAAGCAGGTCCAGCGCACGGTTGCGCGCCATGGTATAAATGTACTTGCGGGGATAGCTGACAAGCGCCAGCTGCGCCCTGTTTTCCCATAGTTTCAGGAAAATATCCTGTACAATCTCTTCTGCATCTACTGTGGAGTGTGATAACTGGTAGGCAAAAATGAAGAGCCGGTGCCTGTATATTTCAAACAGCTGCCGGAAAGCAGGTTCCTCTCCCCCGGCTATCTGTTTAAACAGTTCGGTTTCATTATAGGTGCTCTGTTGCATTTCACCCGTTAGATGTTTGTTGCGACGGTTTAGGCTTTCACGTTGCTCCTCCCCCTGGCGGGCAGGCCCTGTAAAAGCAGCCTTGTTCAATTGTACTGACAGCTCGTTTACTTCATTCGGTTCCTCCTGCCTGGTTGGAAAACCCGTACTGCCTGCATGGGAACGTCCTACATTTACTTTATACACTTGCCTATACATTTTTGTCTGTGGCGCTCATTATGCATCCACCGGTGATGTAAGCTTCCCGGGAAACTGCTGGAACTAAATTACTAGAAAATTTGTCGGTTTTCAGTCAAAATTCGTATAAATCGCACTTTTTTTCCTTTTAAATACGTTCGCGCCCTTTGCAAATAACAAAAGTGTTATGGGAAATACAGAATAGTATTACCAAATTGTTATACCATGCAGCAACTGCTGGTTAAACAACCAGCTGCATGTAATTTTGTGAAACCTACAACTGCTACTATGAAAAAGCAAACGTTCATTGCTGTTATTGCCGTGGCAGTAATGTTATTGATGTTTGGCTGTACCAGAGCGTTACCTATTTATGAAACGCAGCCGGCGGCGGACCTGCTGTTTCAACACGCCGCCTCCTTTGAAGCCACCACCACTGCTTACCCGGCGCGTATACCCCTCAGCAACTGGATGGAAATGGTGCCTGGTAATGTAAACCTTACCAGCCTTTCGCTGCCCGGCGCCCATAATGCCTGCGCACGTTATGAGCGCATTGGCAAAACCGCCAAATGCCAGACACTGAGCATCAGCGGGCAGCTGAATGCCGGCATCCGTTTCCTGGATATCCGCTGCCGGCACATTGATAATACATTTCTTATTCACCACGGCATGGTGTACCAGCGGCTGGATTTTGACTCCGTAATGCATGCCTGTATCGCCTTCCTGGACCGGCATCCGGGAGAGTGCATTATTATGAGCATTAAGGAAGAATATACCCCCGCCGGTAATACCCGCACCTTTGAAGCCACCTTTGATGCTTATGCCAGGCGGTATGCAAACCGGTGGTACCTGCAGCCCGAAGTGCCTGCGCTGGAGGAAGCCCGGGGCAAAATTGTGCTGCTGCGCCGCTTTGCCGCACAACACGGCAATAAAGGTATTGACGCTACCGCGTGGGCCCGTAACCGCACTTTTACCATCACTAACGGCCCTACGCCGCTGCGTATACAGGATGAGTACCGGGTGCCCCGCAACCGGGTTAAATGGAGCAACAGCACTGCCCTGCTTACAGAGGCCAGCGCTGTGCATAAAGAGGCGCTGTATATTAATTTCCTGAGCGGCTACAAACCCCGCACGCTGCTGCGCATACCCAATATCAAAAAAGTATCTATGGCCATGGGCAAGCATATTGTCCGGTTTTTTACCGCCAACCAGCGTGGCCGCTTTGGCATTATTGCCATGGACTTTGCCGATGCCGCCAAAGCATCGCTCATTATCGGCACCAACTTCCAGGAGGCCCGCCAAAGCTCCGCCACACCCGTATACGTGCTAAATAACAATGAATAAAAGCCGTGACTTTTATTATCTTGTTGTAGCTAATAAATTAACACGATTATGAAAAAACCCACCCTGTACCGCCTTATGGCGGTTCTATTTTTCACTGCAACGCTCAGCGCCGGCGCCAGCGCCCAATCCGGAAAAGCCAACGCTTACTTTAAAAACTTTCCCAAAGGCAGCACTCCGCAGGAAATTGGCAAACGTATAGCCGGGCACTTTATTGAAAGCCCGCACGGCAATTTCGGACACGGCCCTGTTAAATACATTATTTACCCCGAAACCTGCACCTGGTACGGCTCACTTACTTTTGCCAAAGTAACAAAGGATAAAGCGCTGTTAAATAAGCTGGAGCAGCGTTTTGAGCCGCTGTTCACCACGGAGGCATCTATGGTGCCGGAAGCCGTGCATGTGGATTATAGCGTGTTTGGCGCGGTACCCCTGGAGCTGTATATGCAAACCAAAGACCAGCGGTACCTGACCCTGGGCCGGCAGATAGCCGACCGCCAGTGGAACGCGCCGGAAGGCAAACGCGCCACCCCGCAGGCCCTAGACTGGTACAACAAGGGCTACACCTGGCAAACCCGTTTATGGATTGATGATATGTACATGATTACCGCCGTGCAGGCGCAGGCCTACCGCGCTACCGGCGACGCCAAATATATTGAGCGCGCAGCCAAAGAGATGGTAATGTATCTCGACAGCCTGCAACGGCCCAACGGCCTGTTTTACCATGCGCCGGATGTACCCTATTTCTGGGGCCGCGGCAATGGCTGGATGGCTGCCGGCATGAGCGAGCTGCTGCGCTCCCTGCCTGAGAGCAATCCGCACCGCGCCCGTATTATGCAGGGCTATAAAACCATGATGGCGTCTTTATTAAAATACCAGTCTAAAGAAGGAATGTGGCGGCAGCTGGTGGATGACAGCACCTCATGGCCCGAAACTTCCTGCACCGGCATGTTCACCTTTGCCATGATCACCGGGGTAAAGAACGGCTGGCTGGATGCGGCCACTTATGGCCCCGCAGCCCGTAAGGCATGGCTGGCGCTGATCTCGTACATTGATGAAAACAACAATATCCGCGAAGTATGCGAGGGCACCAATAAAAAGAACGACCACCAGTATTACCTGGACCGTGGCCGTATAACCGGCGACCTGCACGGGCAGGCGCCTGTACTGTGGTGCGCTACGGCGTTGTTAAGGTAAAAGTTAAAAAGTAAAAATTTAAAAAAAACCTCGTGGCTTTGCGTGCTGTATGAAGTCTACCGGTAATGGGCCGTTGTGCAGCGGTATCGTGAAGGTGAGAAATTGTGAGCCTCACGAAAAATAAAAAGCAAAAATTAAAATGGATCATACCACCATTTTAATTTTTGCTTTTTTACTTTTTACTTATTACTTATTACAGTAGCTTACCTGGCTTGCCGCCAAAAACAGCCTTCATTTTCTGCAGCTGCGGAATAATATATTCTGTTGCGCGCTGGTAATCGGCCCGCAGGTCATTGGTAAGCTTATCGTCCGGCAACGACTCATAATAGGCTATTTGCTGCCGGCAATCTTTTATGATCTTTTGGGAAATGTTGTTTGCCTTTTCCGGGTTGCCTGCCAGGTAATAAGCATAAGCTACCTGCATGGCATTCATGTTATGTATGTTACCGGAAGAGGTCATGCCATAGGGAAAGTTATCTTCCCGTATGTTACGGTCCATAGTGTCCAGCACATGCAGCGCCCGGGTTTTATCTCCCTTTGCAGCCAGGCTTATGGCCAGCCGGGTGTAGGTAGCGCGCAGCTGCAGCAGCATGCTGCGGTTAGGCTCATCAAAGTACACGCCTTTTTTATCGGCGCCGCAGAAAGCAAACTTCTTTGTTACGTTATCATACATTCTGCCAGTGTTCACCGGTACGCCATCTACCGCGGCAGCCGCATCATCGGCAGGCGGCGCCAACGGCACCAGGCGGTACGTCATGCCTTCACTTTCAAGGTAGCTATCCAGGCCGGTGCCGCGCGGAATAAACGGGTTGGCAAAATAAACAGGACGCTGCCAGTTGTTGGTGGCAATAATATCCAGCATGGCCAGGTCATTTTTAAACAGCGCGTTCTTACTAATGCTGAAGGTTACCTGCGGTACAATACGGGCGCTGTCGTTTGGCGCAACAGTACCATTGGCCAGCACCGCTTTTTTATCAACCGGTATGAACAGCTGCCGGGAGGGCAGGTAGTTCAGTAATTCGCCGCTGGTAGTGAGCAGCTTTGCGCGCTCATCATCGCTGGCTATAAAGGCCATCACTTCTTTGAGGTTATAGAATTTATTCTGCGGGAAAATACCGGCATCGTGGTACATCACATAGCTGTGATGATCGCCTTTATAGGCTTCCTGCGGCCAGCTCATAGCCACCGGTGCGCCGGCCTTGTTTACGCGCCTGCGCTGCTGTTCAATGTACCAGTCGGCGCTCAGCAGGCTGGTATGTATTATACGCACATCCGGGCGTATGCCCTCTACTTCCTGCGCATACCATAAAGGATAAGTTTCATTATCACCGGCAACAAACAGGATGGCGTTGGGCGCGCAGGACTCCAGGTAGTCCCTTGCAATATCGCGGGCCAGCACTTTTTGGGAGCGGTCATGATCATCCCACTCCTGGAAGGCCATTAAAGCCGGCACTGCCAGCAGGCAAACAAGCAGGGTTACCGGTGCCGCATATACGAACTTTAATCTTGCCCGGCGCTGCAGATAGCTGTGCACTGCCAGTACGCCCAGCCCTATCCAGATGGCAAATGCATAAAAAGAGCCTACATATGCATAATCCCTTTCCCGCGGCTGATTGCCTGGCTGGTTAATATACAGCACAATGGCCAGTCCTGTAAAAAAGAACAGCAGCCCTATTACCAGGCTGTCTTTTTTCCGTTGCTTGTAATGATACAGCAATCCCAGTATGCCCAGTATCAACGGCAGGAAGAACAGGGTATTGTGCCCCTTGTTCTCTTTCAGGCTGTCCGGCAGCTTGCTTTGATCGCCATATAGCAGGTTATCTACAAAAGGCACCCCGGATATCCAGTTACTATCGCGCACATTCCCAAAGCCCTGTATATCGTTTTGCTTACCAACAAAATTCCACATGAAATAACGCAGGTACATAAAGTTCACCTGGTAGCCCAGGAAATAACGGATGTTATCTTTAAACGTGGGTTGCTGCCCTTCGGCCAGTCCCAGCCACTGCCGGTAAGCATCTGCATGCCCCTGGTCGTTGGAGTTATCCCATACGCGGGGAAACAGCATCATGTCTTTGCTGTCGTACACCGGGTCATAACGCTTGCCGGTTACTTCATATTTATGTTCGCCCTTGCTGTACAGGTTACCGGTTTCTTTATACTCCTGGGGCTTGGCGGTGAACACCTGCCCGTACAACAGCGGAAAATCGCCGTAATTTTCCCGGCCCAGGTAACCTTTCAGCGCCACAGGATTGTCAACATTATACATATCAATACCGGGGTTGGCATTGGAGCGGATCAGCGTTGTAATGTAGGTGGAGTAGCCTATGAATAAAAAGATGGTGCATAATAATGCCAGGCGTGTGAAATAATGGCCTTTACGTTTAGCCCAACGTACCCCCAGCACCAGCATGGTTACCATTAATGCTACAAAGAACAGGGAGCCGCTGTTAAAAGGCATGCCCAGTGAGTTTACAAACCACACATCCATAGCGCCGGCGGCTTTGGCGGGGTATTGTATAAACCCTACCTGCACCATGCCGGTGATGGCGCAGCCGAGCATTAAAGCCAGCAGCGTACCCCTTACCGTAGGCTTGTGGCGGCGGAAGTAATATACCATTACCATGGCCGGTATGGTAAGCAGGTTAAGCAGGTGCACCCCAATGGACAGGCCAATGATATAGGCAATGAGTATGAGCCAGCGGTCGGCATAAGCCTTATCTGCCTCCTGCTCCCATTTAAGCATGGCCCAGAAAGCCAGCGCCGTAAACAGGGATGACATGGCGTACACTTCTCCTTCGACGGCGGAAAACCAGAAAGAGTCTGAAAATGTATAAGCAAGCGCGCCTACTGTACCGGCGCCCATAATCAACACTACCTGCTGGCCGTTGATAATGGCGCCTTCCTTTACCAGCAGCTTGCGGGCAAAGTGGGTAATGGTCCAGAAAAGAAAGAGGATGGTAAAGCCGCTGGCCAGGGCGCTCATTACATTTACGCCCAATGCCGCTTTTGAAGGCGGCAGCCACATGCTGAACAGGCGGCCCAGCAGCACAAACAGCGGGGCGCCCGGCGGGTGAGGTATCTGCAATTTGTAAGAGGCGGCAATAAACTCGCCGCAGTCCCACAGGCTGCCGGTAGCTTCCATGGTAAGCAGGTACACGGAACACGCAATCAAACACACAATCCAACCGGTAATGTTGTTGATCTTGATGAAATTCATGTTAACAGGGTTTAATTGAGCAAAGGGGCGGTGTGCCCTATTAAAATAAAACATAATTTCTTAAGAGTATGTTAAAGTAGGGGGAGGGCGAAAATCAATTTCACGGCGCGGCAGAAAGAAGCCTTTGATACAATTGGGGTTACGGATGCATAGCTGGATATGGCTTTTGGCAAAAAGGCCGGCGCCTTCAAAAGCCGGGCCGCCTTCGGTGAATACGCCACGGGTGGAGTCGAAGGGTTTTTCCTTTGTAAATCCCTTTTGCAGAATGTCCAGCCGTGCACGTTTAAAAATGCGCATATGCATAAATTCAATGGTAGCGCAATCCAGCTCCCGTAAAATCCTGTCCTTATATTTATCGTGCGGCAGGTCTTTATTTTCGGGCAATTTTTCCCCTGATAGCTTATACCGTCTTGCCATTACATTGTGGTAGCTGCTCAGCATTGCGATATATTTCGTTTCCGTAAAATCGCAACAATATCCTGGTTGCAACAGCCCGCCAATTACCGCAGGCTTCTTAATTGCGCCACGTTGCTGTTTATCATATGCCCATTGAAAAGCCCGGTCATAATTGTTTTCCCAGAAATACATGCCATGCCCCAGCCAATCATAAGGCCTTTTACTGATCTTAATTTGGTCCGGATTATTCAGCAGGGCTTTACAAACATCTGCATCACAGCCGTGGAAGCCGATGATGAGATTGGGTTTAACATCATACATTCACTACAGTTATATGGGGTACAAACAAACTAATACTTAACGGCGATCTTTTTTAACTACCCGCGCAAGGTTACTATAAGGTGCTGTAAAATTCCCTTTTTTGTCCAGGATGCCAGCATCGATAAGTTCACGCAACGCTTCCTCCTTGGTCATTTTGCGCTTCAGTTCTTTTTCAGCTGCCTCCATTGCCAGCTTA
>NZ_DASTRI010000281.1:0-11884 GCF_035761305.1 Chitinophaga sp.
GTGGGGCGGCGACCGCATTGGCGCTTATTTCCTGGCGCAGGGCAGCGATCTGAAACACGCGGAAGTTGTATATGACCGCAAGTATTCTGCATTCAGCCAGCTGGAGCCTGGTACAACGGACTGGGATCAGCTGCTGGAAAATGCCGGCTGGTTTCACTGGAGCGCTATTACGCCGGCGCTGAGCGAGCAGGCGGCCAAAGTATGCAAAGAAGCCCTGGAAGCCGCCAAACGCAAGGGGCTTACAATTTCCACAGACTTAAACTATCGTAATAAGCTTTGGCAATATGCCAAACCATTCCAGGTAATGCCCGAGCTGGTGCAGTACTGCGATGTGATCATGGGCAACATATGGGCCGCCCACAATATGCTGGACACGGCGCTTGATACCGTGGCTTTGGAGCAGGACAGCAAAGAAGTGTACCTGGAGCAGGCAATAAAGGTAGCGCAGGAAATAACGGAGAAGTATACCTCCTGTAAACATGTTGCTTTTACCTTCCGTTTTTCCCAGGGGCCTACCCATAATCTTTACTACGCTACCTATTACAATAACGGGCAGCAGACCGTATCTAAGCAGTTTGAAACCAATGAGGTAGTAGACCGCGTTGGCAGTGGCGACAGCTTTATGGCCGGGTTAATACACGCGCTGCTGGAAGGCTTTGATGCGCAGCAGCTCATATCCTTTGCAGCCGGCGCCGCTTATTCCAAGCTGTTTGTAAAAGGTGATTTTAACCAAACCAGCAAAGCAGACATTTTAAAACTTATTTAGTATAAAGATATGGCACCTCAACCCGCAACAATTATCAAGGCATTTGAAAGCACCGGTATTATACCGGTATTTTACCACGACGATGAAGATGTTTGCATACAGGTAATGCAGGCCTGCTATGAAGCAGGCATCCGCGTGTTTGAATTTACGAACCGCGGAGAGCATGCCCGCCGCAACTTTGCGGCTATGCGCGATAAAAAGCTGGTAAGCATGCCGGACCTGTACCTGGGCATAGGCACCATTAAAAATGCGGCAGACGCCGAAACCTATACCGGGCAGGGCGCCGATTTTATTGTAAGCCCTATTATGGATGAAGCCATTGGCCGCTATTGCCGTAAAGAAAACATTTTATGGGTGCCCGGGTGTATGTCGCCTTCGGAAATTGCAGCGGCGGAAAAGCTGGAGGTGCCGCTGGTAAAGCTGTTCCCGGGAAATATCCTGGGCCCCGGGTTTGTAAAATCCATCAAGCCGCTGTTCCCGCAAATGAAGTTTATGCCTACCGGCGGCGTGGAGCCTACGAAAGAAAGCATTGGCGCCTGGTTTGAAGCGGGCGTGGTATGCGTGGGCATGGGCTCTAACCTGCTTGGAAAGCAGGTAATTGAAAGCCGGGACTGGAGCGGGCTGAGAGCTAAAGTGATGCAAACGTTTGCATTTGTGAATGCATTGCACTAAATTTAATCGACGATTACCGTTTGCTTCATAATTCCAAACTTATTTAGAATGAATTCCACAAGATCCGGAAACTACCGTTGGGTTATTTGCACGTTACTTTTTTTTGCAACCACCATTAACTACATTGACAGGCAGGTAATTGGTTTGCTGAAAGATGATTTGGAGATACAATTTCACTGGACAGAATCTGACTATAGCTATATAGTAATTGCTTTTTCTGCAGCCTATGCCCTTGGCCTGCTGTGCTTTGGCCGGTTTGTAGATAAAATAGGTTCCAAGCTGGGGTATACCCTTTCCCTGATAATATGGAGCGTGGCCGCCATGGCGCATGCCCTGGCCAAATCCACGTTAGGCTTTGGCGTAGCCCGCGCCGCACTGGGCCTGGGCGAGTCCGGCAACTTTCCGTCTGCCATTAAAGCCACTGCGGAATGGTTCCCGAAGAAAGAGCGGGCATTGGCCACCGGTATTTTTAATGCTGGCGCTAACCTGGGACCTGTAATAGCCCCGGCTATGGTGTACTGGATATCCAAAACACAGGGCTGGCAGCACGCTTTTATATGGACCGGCGCCATTGGCTTTATATGGCTTATATTCTGGTACATCCTCTACGATGCTCCCGCCAAAAGCAAACGGCTGTCACCCGAAGAATACGCCTATATACACAGCGATGGTGAAGAACACCAGGACGGCCCTGACGCAGAAGCCAACAAGATCAGCTGGTTAAGGCTGTTCCGCATCCGGCAAACCTGGGCTTTTGTATTTGGCAAGCTGCTGACAGACCCGGTATGGTGGTTCTTCCTTTTCTGGCTGCCTTCTTATATATCCTCTGCATTTGACGTGGATATGAAGTCTAATTACGGCCTGCCGATTATTGTAATATATACCATGGTTAGTATTGGCAGCGTAGGCGGCGGCTGGCTGTCCTCTTTCTTTATAAAGAAAGGGTGGCCGGTATTTAAGGCGCGTAAAACCTCCATGTTGCTGTTCGCAATATTTGTAATGCCGGTAATGCTTACGCAATATACCAACAGCATGTGGATGGCCGTGTCCCTGGTAGGTTTGGCGGCTGCTGCGCACCAGGCCTGGTCTGCCAACATCTTCACCACGGTATCTGACATGTTCCCGAAGTATGCAGTAAGCTCTGTGGTGGGTATAGGCGGCATGGCCGGCTCCATCGGCGGCATGCTGTTTCCGCTGCTGGTAGGTTCTATGCTGGATCACTACAAAGCGCTGGGCGACATAAATGTAGGTTATAACATCCTGTTTGTGATCTGCGCTTTTGCTTACCTGCTGGCCTGGGTAATTATGCACTTCTTTGCGCCGCGTATGGAGCAGGTAAAGATTAAAGAAGGATAAACACAAGTGACCACGAACAGCATGGCTGTATAAATAAAACAAAACGTCCCGGTTATACTGTAACCGGGACGTTCGTTTATACAATACTGTTGTTATTCGTTTAATATCCGGGGCAGCTGCCTTACAGGCTTACGCCGCGCTTCCAGGGAATAAAGTCGTCCTGGTGCAGCTTTTCTGCCTTGGTGATGGTTTCCCCGCTGGCAGTTTTAATTACAAACTCCAGTATTTCTTCGCCCATTTCAGCGATTGATTTTTCCCCGCTGATAATGCCGCCGGTGTTAATGTCAATAATATCCGGCATGCGCTGCGCCAGGCGGGTATTGGTAGCCAGCTTAATTACCGGCGCAATGGGGTTGCCGGTAGGGGTGCCGAGGCCGGTGGTAAACAGCACCACATTGGCGCCGGAGCCAACTTCCGCAGAGGTGGACTCTACGTCGTTACCTGGCGTGCAAAGCAGGTTCAGCCCGGGTTTGGTGGCATACTCCGTATAATCCAGCACTGCTACCACCGGTGAAGTACCGCCTTTTTTGGCAGCGCCGGCCGACTTAATAGCGTCGGTGATCAGCCCATCTTTAATGTTGCCGGGAGAGGGGTTCTGGTAAAACCCTGATCCTACCGATTCGGCCTTGCTTTCATATGCCCGCATAATACGGATGAATTTTTCCGCCGCATTATCAGACACACAGCGGTTAATCAGCTCCTGCTCCACGCCGCACAGCTCAGGAAACTCGGATAGGATGGATATGCCGCCCAATGCCACCAGCAGGTCGGAAGTATGGCCTACCGCAGGGTTGGCGGAAATACCGGAGAACCCGTCGGAACCGCCGCATTCCAGGCCTACTACCAGCTTGGAAAGCGGTGCGGGCTTCCGCTCTGTTTTGTTGGCTTCAATCAGCGCCAGGAAGGTTTCTTTAATAGCGGTGGAGAGCATGTTGAACTCCGATCCGCTTTTCTGCTGCTCAAACACCAGCACAGGTTTGTCCTGGGATGGGTTCAGCTTTTTCAGCGCTTCCTGTAAAATAGATACCTGCGCATGCTGGCAGCCCAGGCTAAGGATAGTGGCACCCGCAACATTAGAATGGTGAATGTAGCCGGCCAGCAGCGCGCACAGCGCCTCTGCATCCTGCCGGGTGCCGCCGCATCCGCCTTCGTGTGTCAGGAATTTAATGCCGTCAATATTCGGGAATATATGGCTGCGTGTAGCCGTTTCTGTTACCGAAACCGGCTGGTAGTTCTTAATGCCTTCCAGGTTGCCGTTTTTGTACAGGCCTACCAGGTCGCTTACCTGCTCGTTATATACTTCGGGCGGGGCAAAGCCCAGGCCTTTTTCAAAAGCGGTTTTAATAACTCCTACGTTCCTGTTTTCACAAAAAACCATGGGTATTACCAGCCAGTAGTTACGGGTGCCTACCTGGCCGTCTTTCCGGTGATAGCCCATAAATGTGCGGGTGGCAAACCTGCTTATATCGGGCGCCTGCCATTTTACGGAACCGTCTTTTTCATGGAAGGCGCTGGTATCATGCCGGATGTTGCTGGTAGTTATTACCTCTCCTTTGCGGATGAGGGAATTGGCTTTACCAACCAGCACGCCGTACATTACAACCGGCGCATCGGGCTGCAGATCGGTGATGGTGAATTTATGTTTTGCCGGAACATCTTTAACCAGCTCCAGGGAAGTACCGTTGAATTGAATATGGGTGCCTGTGGGAAGGTCCTGCAGCGCTACCAATACATTATCATCGGGGTGTATCTGTAAGTACGTGTTCATAATACTAAAGTAGCGAATATGTATTTTTGATTTTAATACTAAAATGTTAATCCTTGATAAGATTTTGACACGCTATCCCGCCTGGATAGCGTGCAAAGAAACTAATAAAGCAACAATCCCACCACTCAATTTATGCAAACGTTTGCAGTATTCATAAATTCGCGTTATCTTTCCCATACAATTCAAAATCAACAGTATGAATATAAAGGCAGCAACAAGGTACGCCAGCAGCCCGCAGGAGGCAAAAACCTGGGACACGGAACAAACCCGCCAGGCCCTGCTGATAGAGCAGCTGTTTGAAGCCGATGGCACACAGCTGGTGTATAGCCATTACGACCGTTTTATCACCGGCGGCATAATGCCGGTAAGCAAATCTGTACAGCTGGAGCCGGTAGACCAGCTGAAGGCGAAATACTTCCTGGAACGCCGGGAGCTGGGCATTATTAATGTAGGCGGCGCCGGCACTGTAAAGGTAGACGGTGAAGTGTTTGACCTGGATTTTAAAGAAGCGCTTTACATTGGCCAGGGCAAACAGGAAATTATCTTCAGCAGCAGGGAGGCAGGCAAACCCGCCAAGTTCTATTTCAACTCTACCCCTGCGCATACCAGCTATCCCACCCGCCGCATTACCAAAAAAGAGGCGGAGGTAGTAACGCTGGGCGCCCTGGAAACAGCCAACCACCGCACCATTAATAAGCTGATCGTGAACAGCGTGCTGCCTACCTGCCAGCTGCAGATGGGTATGACAGAGCTGAAGCCCGGCAGCATCTGGAACACCATGCCCGCGCATACGCACGACCGCCGTATGGAGGTGTACTTTTACTTTGAGCTGCCCCAGGGCCAGTCAGTAAGCCACTTCTGGGGCCAGCCGCAGGAAACCCGGCACATCTGGATGCAGAATGAGCAGGCGGTTATTTCACCGCCCTGGAGCATTCATGCGGGCGCAGGCACCAGCAACTACACCTTTATATGGGGCATGGCCGGTGAAAACCTGGACTACGGGGATATGGACGGCTGCGCCATTACTGATCTGCGATGAGCAACGCTTATGAACAATTCCGTTATGAAAAGGGGATGCAATACCTCTCTTACTTATTATGTTTCAACCTATAAAATAGCAAAAGCATGCAGGATCTATTTGACCTGAAAGGCAAAACGGCGCTGGTAACCGGCTGTAAAAGAGGTATTGGCCAGGCCATGGCAGTGGCGCTGGCGTCGGCCGGGGCCAATATTATTGGCGTTTCCGCCACACTGGAAAAAAGCGGCAGCGAAGTGGAAAAAGCCGTTACTGCACTGGGCCGCACCTTTAAAGCCTACCAGTGTGATTTTGCAGACCGTGATGCTTTATATGCATTTATAGCACAGCTAAAACAGGAGGCGCCGGTAATAGATATACTGGTGAACAACGCAGGCACTATTCTGCGCAAGCCGGCAGCAGAGCACCCGGATGAATACTGGGATGCCGTGATCAATACCAACCTGAATGCGCAGTTTATCCTTACCCGTGAGATAGGGAAGGGCATGCTGGCCAGGGGAAGCGGCAAGGTGATATTTACCGCTTCCCTGCTTACCTTCCAGGGCGGTATTAATGTGCCGGGCTATGCGGCCAGCAAGGGCGCTGTAGGTTCGCTGGTAAAGGCATTTGCCAATGAATGGGCCGGCCGGGGCGTAAATGTGAATGCCATTGCGCCGGGATATATTGCCACCGATAATACGGCCGCCCTCCGGGCAGATGAAAAACGCAGCGCCGCTATCCTGGACCGTATACCGGCCGGGCGCTGGGGCGAGCCGGAAGATTTTAAAGGGCCGGTTATATTCCTGGCATCCGCTGCTTCAGATTATGTGCACGGCACTATTTTAACGGTAGATGGCGGTTGGATGGGACGTTAGATAGGTAGTTAGCCACTTATTTCATAAATTCCACGAGCTAATTACAATACATGAGTAAACGATCTGAAAAAACCATCGTTGATATAGCAGCGGAGCTGAACCTGTCTGTATCTACAGTGTCGCGCGCACTAAACGACCACCCTAACATCAGCGTACGTACGAAGGAAAAGGTGAAGAAGATGGCGCGCAAGCTGGGGTACCGACCCAATGCGCTGGCAGCAGGTTTGCGGAATAATAAAAGTAAAACCATCGGGTTGATTATACCGCGCATTTCCATGTTCTTCCCCGCTACCATCAGCACCGTTATACAAAACAAGCTGCATGAGCATGGCTACAACCTGATCATCTGCCAGTCAAACGATTCCTACGAGCAGGAGGTAGCGCTGGTAAATACGCTGTACTCTGCCCGGGTAGACGGGCTGGCTGTTTCCACCACCCTGCACACAACTGATTTTTCGCACTTTGACATTTTTAAAGAGCAGCACATTCCTCTGGTATTCTTTGACCGGGTACCCCTGGAAAAGAACGTAAAGGTGATCAAGGGCGATGATTTCCTGGGCGGCTTTACCGCTACAGAGCACCTGGTTCAAAAAGGCTGTAAGGATATTGTGCATATTTCAGGCCCGCTGAGCTGCAGCCTGTATGTTGAGCGCGTGGCCGGCTATAAAAAGGCGTTGCAGCAATACAAGCTGCCGTTCAAAAAGTCGCGCATGTTTTACCAGGAGCTAACGCGGGAAAATGCCCTGAAGGCCTGCCAGCGCATATTTGCGCAAAAGCCTTACCCCGACGGCATTTTTGCCGCCAATGACACCACGGCCATTACCATACTGGAATACTGCCGCAATATAAACGTGCGGGTGCCGGAGGACCTGAAGATCATTGGTTACTCCAACGACCCCCGCAGCGCAATTATTACGCCTTCCATTACCTCCGTAGACCAGTCGCCGGAAATAATGGGAGAGCGTGTGGCTGCAGCATTATTGGAACTATTGAAATCGCCGGCGCCGCAAAAGCCGTCGGCTGAAATTATACCCATCCGGTTAATTGAGCGCGCTTCCTCCGCGGGTAAAAGTGCGGCCAAAGCAGCCGGTAAACCGGCGAAGAAATAGCCTATTGCAACTAAACAGATAAAAGAACCGCGAAATGAAAAAGTACTCAGGCAAACAAACTATTCAGCTGCTTACGGCAAGCGTGCTGCTGGCAGCATTTACCGCCCTGGCGCCGGTGCAGGCGCAAACAAAGAAAGCCAAACCCGCACTGGTGCAGCAGGCTAACCGCGCGCTGGACCTGGCGGTGAAACAATATAAGCTAATGGCGCAGCACCTGCCGGACGGCCAGCTGCCCCGCACTACCGGTAAAGACGGCAGCTTAATGACCTCAGGCCCCAACTGGTGGTGCAGCGGTTTTTACCCCGGTACGCTGTTATACCTGTATGAATATACGAAAGATGCTTCCCTGAAAGCAGAAGCGTTAAAGCGCATGGCCCTGGTTGAAAGCCAGAAAAATAACAAAGGCACCCACGACCTGGGCTTTATGATGTATTGCAGCTACGGCAATGCTTACCGCCTGTTCAAAGACCCGGCCTATAAAGCAGTGCTGCTTACCAGCGCCAGCTCCCTTTCAACCCGTTTTAATCCTACCGTAGGCTGTATTAAATCGTGGGATAACAAACAATTCACCTTCCCGGTGATCATTGATAACATGATGAACCTGGAGCTGCTTATGTGGGCCAGCCATACCAGCGGCGATGACTCGTTTGCCCGGATTGCAAAAACGCATGCCAATACCACCATGAAAAATCATTTCCGGCCGGACTACAGCTCCTATCACGTGGTAGACTATAATCCCAATACCGGCGGGGTGCTGAGAAAGATAACGCACCAGGGCGCGGCCGACAGCTCGGCCTGGGCGCGGGGCCAGGCCTGGGGCTTATACGGCTATACCATGATGTACCGGGAAACCAAAGACAAAGCTTACCTGAACCAGGCCAAACATATTGCAGATTTTATCCTCAACAATCCCACGCTGCCGGAAGATATGATCCCTTACTGGGACTTTGATGCTCCCGGCATACCCAATGTGCCGCGCGATGCCTCTGCCGGCGCCATAGCAGCATCTGCGCTGCTGGAGCTAAGCCGGTTTACCACCGGTAAAGATGCTGCCCGTTACTGGAATGCAGCGGAAAAAATGCTTACCAGCTTATGCGGCCCCGCTTACCTGGCGAAGGAAGGAGAGAACAATAATTTTTTGCTGATGCATAGCACAGGTTCATTCCCGCATCATTCAGAGGTAGATGTGCCGCTTAGCTATGCCGACTATTATTTTGTAGAGGCGCTGCTACGTTACAAGCACTGGGCGAAGTAATGCAATTACGAATTATTTAATTACGAATTGGAGCGGTGCTGTAAGGGGAAGGTATTGCTTTGAACAGCCGTGTATTTAATTACGAATTGTCAATTACGGATTACGAATTGAAAGCAATGCTGTAAAAGAGAATGGTTGTTTATTATGGCGTTATGTTATAACCAGTTGATAGTTTGATACTGGTAATAATGAGAATGCTAACAATATTGCCAATGCATTAAACTTACTACCGGCTTACAAACAAACACTTCATCAATACTGCATTTCCCCAATTCGTAATTCGTAATTAAATAATTCGTAATTAATTGCTTGTTATGTCTATCAGCCCGTATTTAATGCCGAATATTACCAGGCCTACACGGGTTTTTACTTTCAGCTTTTCACACAGGCTGCTTTTGTAATCGTCAATGGTGCGGGGGCTTACATACATTTTCTGTGCAATTTCCTTATAGGAAAGTTCGGTGCACAGCAGCTGCAGAAAATACTTTTCCTTGGGCGTAAGGTCTATTTTTTCGCTGACAGACAGCACATCTTTTTGCAGGCCGGAGATTACCTTACCGGAAATATAATCCGGCAGGTAAAAGTCTTTTTTAATGATAGAGTCAAAAGCATCTTTCAGGTCGTCCGGTTCCACATTTTTCATGATATAGCCTTTGGCGCCGGATTTCAGCATTTTAATGATCACGGATTCATCGTTCAGCATGGAGAGCGCCAGTACTTTGATCTGGGGAAAATGGTTATTGATCCAGGTAGCGGTTTCATACCCGTTCATACCGGGCATGTTCACGTCCAGTATCAGAATATCCGGCAGTTGTATTTCACGGCTGTTAATGATCTTTATCACCTCTTCTCCGCCGCTGGCTTCAAACAGCATAAAGTAGTCGTTGAAGGTGTTAATAAGCCTGCCAAGCGCTTTACGTACCAGCACATGGTCATCGGCAATAGCCACACTATATTTGGCTTTCTTCGTTGTGCTCATGGAAAGGTTGTTTATTTACGGGTATGGTTATGCGGATGGTGGTACCGCCATTTTTTATACTATTGATGTTACAGGTGCCGCCTATGAGGGCAGCTCTTTTCCGGATGTTCCGCAAGCCAAGGCCTTTAGAGTATTCTTTTTCCGAAAGGATACCAGGGTCAAATCCAATACCGTTATCCCGTATTTCCAGGTTAATGGTGTCGTTTTCGTGGGTTAAATGTATTTCCAGCTCGCTGGCCCGGGCATGCTTTACAATATTGTTCAACATTTCCTGTACAGTCCTGAACAGGATGGTTTCTGTCTGTGAATCCATCAGGTTCTGCACATCTGTAAAATTAAAAGAAGTTTTGTACAAATTTGTCCTTTCCAGCCGTTGCAGCTCAAATTCTATGGCTTTTACCAGTCCTATTTCTATAATGCGTTCTGTTTGCAATCCCTTGGAAAGATCCCTGAGTTCAGCAATGGCTTTTTGCAGCATTTTACGGCTTTCCTCTATGTATAAATGCGCTTCGCTACCGTTTTCTACCGGTACGGTCAGCAGGGAAAGGCTCACAAACGTGAGCGACTGGCCAATGTTGTCATGGATCTCCTGGGAAAGGTTGCCAAAAATGTTTTCCTGTATTTCCAGCTGTGTTCTCAAAAGCTCCTGCTCATATTTTTCCTCCATTAAGCGCAGCTCCTGCACCTGGGTAAGGCGGCTTTTCTGATTCAGGATCAGCATAATAACAATAAAGCCTACCAGGAAAAGCAGGAGGATAATGGTAGTGATGATTACGATGGCAACTTCCGGAAATTCAGACTGCATACGGATGATATACAAAACAAAGAATAAAGAATGATCGTCAGTACGGCGTTGATAGTGGAAAAAGTTTTATCAGCATGCGGAATATTGGCCACAAAGTTTACAATTCCCAGGTAAGGCACTGTTATCGCATTAAAAAACAGCAGTCCTGTTGCGATCCAGAAAGAGGGGTCCAGCAGCAGGCTTTCCCGGCCGGGGAATTTTATGCGCTGGTAAAAGTAATAGATGGAGCAGATCACCACTATCACCGCTCCTACAATATAGCTATAAGTACCGAAATGGCGCGGCCCCTGTATAATATAAATATTCAGGAGGGCAGCTATGGGGTAAAACAGCATGATCCAGGTAAAAATGTGCCTGGCGCGGCCTTCTTGTAAAAAAGAGCTTAGCAGGTAAATGACATAGGTAAAATGTACCACACCATACAGGTTATACAGGGTAAGATTATTCATGGCAGCCCTTTTGTAAGACCAACCTATGCACTCAATAATCAGGGTTAAAAAAAGGTAGCAGGTAAACAGCGGCAGGTAGCGGGGCGGGTTCTTTTTAGCCAAAGACACCAGGCTGAGCACCAGGCAAAGGAAAATGAAAATGATATAAACTGGAATTTCAGAGAGAAAATTAAGTAAATCCGTCAGGTACATAGTAGTTATTAAATACGGCGTCAAATTAGGAAAGTCAGGCGAATTAGCGCGGGGTAGCAAAAAAAACTGCCAGACAAATGTTTGCCTGGCAGTAATAAGTAGGTTCAGAAAAGGTTGTGCCTCAGGATTCTTTCGCTACAATAAAAGTAGGCAGGTCTTTTGTTGTACCGCCGCCACCAGGGCAGGTTGGAGGGCACAGGCTGCCAAAGTTGAATGCAACCACCTCCGGGCCCTTGGGTGTGGAAACATACAGGTCTTTGTTTTCGGTTTTACCTGTTTCGCTCAATTTTTGCTGTGTAGCTACAAATACGATGGTTTGACGACCGGCGTGTAAAATGTTCTCAGGATATGTGGAAGGATAAGCTCCGAAGTAAACGCGTACGCCATCAGCCCCCGCTGCAGCGGCCGTTTCCAGGTACTGCTTCAACTCATCCAGGCTGTACCAAACACTTAATGAGTCGGGTTTACCCAGATGCTTTGAATTCTCAATCCATCTCCCGGTACGATAGTTCTCACGAAGTTCATTTACATGTCGAGCATCCACGAATTTGCCCGCTTTATTGATTTGTTTAGTAGAGGACATAATCGGAAGTTTTAGGTTTAATGATCAAATAACTTCATAAAGCTATCTCAAATCTGATAT
>NZ_DASTRI010000282.1:0-57804 GCF_035761305.1 Chitinophaga sp.
GCATTAGGCCCGGTGATAAAATACTTCTTCAGCCCTGTGCTTAAAGGCAATGCGCCGTTGTTCTTCAGCAGCACAATACTCTGCTGTGCAACCTTACGGGCCAGCGCGCGGTGCTCCTGATTATTAATAACGGAAACGGGTATATGATTATACGGATTGTCGCCCGCAGGATCAAACATGCCCAGCTTAAAGCGGGTGCGCAGCAGCACTGCAAGCGCAGTGTCTATCTGCTTTTCCTGTACCAGCCCCTGTTTTACAGCTTCGGTAAGATGCGGGTAGGTATCGCCGCATTCAAGGTTAACGCCTCTTTGCAGGGCCAGGGCCGCTGCCTGTGCAGGGTTGCTTACTACCTTATGCCCCTGGTAAAAATCCGTGAGGGCCCAGCAGTCGGAAACAATATGCCCTTTGAAATGCCACTGTTGCCTTAGCACATCCTGCAGCAGGTAAGTATTGCCGCAGCATGGCTCGTTGTTGGTGCGGTTATAGGCGCACATTACAGCTTCCACCTTTGCATCTACCAGCGCCTTAAAGGCCGGCAGGTAAGTTTCCCAAAGATCTTTCATGGTGGGCTTTGCATTAAACTCATGCCGCAGTCTTTCCGGCCCGCTGTGCACTGCATAGTGCTTGGCGCAGGCAGCTACTTTCAGGTAGCGCGGATCATTGCCCTGCAGGCCCTGCACAAAAGCCACGCCCATGCGGCTGGTAAGAAAAGGATCTTCGCCGTAGGTTTCCTGTCCGCGTCCCCAGCGGGGATCGCGGAAAATATTGATGTTGGGCGTCCAGAATGTAAGACCGCCGTATTTCAGGTGATGATCTTTTTGTATAGCGGCGTTGTACATGGCGCGGGCCTCATCTGAAATAACAGTGGCTACCTGCCGCGCCAGGCTGTCGTTAAAGGTAGCGGCCAGCCCTATTGCCTGGGGGAATACCGTAGCCGGACCGGAGCGGCCTACGCCATGCAGCGCCTCACTCCACCAGTTATAGGCAGGTATGTGAAGGCGGGGAATGGCCGGGCTGTTATAGTTCAGCTGCATAATCTTTTCTTCCAGCGTTAGCCGGCTTACCAGGTCCTGCACACGGGTTTCCAGCGGCAGCGCAGTGTTAAGGTAAGGCGTGTCCTGCTGCGCATAGCCGCACAACAGGAACGCCTGCACGTTCATAACGGTTAAAAGCAAGTATTTGTACATAATATTCTTTTAATAGCCCGGGTTCTGATACTGGTTTTTATCAGCAGCGGAAACATTATCCAGCTGTCCTTTGGGAATGGGCCTCAGCACATGAAAGGCCTGTATGTTAGGTCCGCCGTCGGGGTTGTAGGCCTTTACACGCTCTACCAGTTTGCCCCGCATGGCCAGGTCGGGCCAGCGCTGGCTTTCGCCGCACAGCTCGCGGGTGCGCTCGTCCAGGATAAAATCAAGGTTAACACGGCTAACTGTTATATCCATTGCGGCCTTACGCGCCGCCAGTTCCGCAGGAGAAAGGCCCGGGCGGTAAGCAGCGCGCTCCCGCAGCACGTTCAGCAACGGCACGGCATCTGCCGGGCGGCCGGCGCCCAGCGCGGCTTCTGCTGCCAGCAGGTATACTTCTGAAAATTTGCTTACTACAAACGGGCGGCCCGATACATCGTTCACCGCAGCGCGTAAGCTGTCGTCATACTTTTTCAGGTTCGGGTAAATATTCAGCGCTGTATTTTGGTTGCTGTAAAATTCCCTGGGTGCGATTATACGGTATGGTTTGGTGCCCAGGGCCACCATAGAGTCGGCCGCGCGGTTGGTAGGCGGCAGGTAAATAGCGGTATCGCCTACGGCGATACCGGGCGAGTTTGTATTGGTAGCCCGCCACATTACGCGGAAAGAGTTATCAAAGCGGCTGTCGTTCACACGGTCGGCAAAAGCAGTTTCCAGCAGCCATTTGGTAGGGCAATAGCGCCGTAAGGGCCGCCCGTACTGCAATACACGGTCAACCGGCTTTTTGCCCGAACCGGCCGGCACCTCAATGCCTGTATAATCCGCGTTGAACATGTTGTTGGCAATGTTCACCTTTTCAGAAAAATCAGAACCGGGGTTCACCACTTCATTATTGGTATAATTCAGCGGCAACCGCTCTACGGAAAACAATATCTCCTTATTGTAGTCATTGCCCTGTTTGTGCACATCACCATAATCCGCCAGCAGGTCCATGCCGTATTGATCTTTATTATTGATCACCTGCATGGCAGCGTTGTACGCGTTCTGGAAATCATCTGCCTGTTTGGCGGCAGAGTAAGCGCGGAAAATATACACCTTGGCCAGCAGGCAAAAAGCCGCTGCCTTGGAGAGCTTGAAGGCATTGGCCGGCCGCTTGTCGGGCAGGTTTTGCGTGGCAAAAACGAGATCATCTATCATGGCCTGGTAGTCTTTTACCAGCAGCTCCGCTACAGGCAGGCGGTTAAAACCGGTGAAGGGTACGGTGTTGAACTTCAGATCGCCGCTGCCCAGGTCCAGCGGCACAGCGCCGAACTGCTCCACCAGCAGCAGGTAATAATTGGCGCGCAGGTAGCGCGCTTCTGCAAGCAGTACATTGCGGGCGCTGGCATCCATTTCTACGCCGGGGGCCAGGTCTACCACGGCGTTACAAAGATTAATATGGGAGTAATTGCGGTTCCAGGGCGTTTGTATAGCGCCGTTGCTGGGCGTAAGGTTGTTGTAGGTGCCCAGCACCAGTACGTCCCCGTCCGCGCCAATGCGCGGCTGGTCGCCGTACGTCCATTCATCGGTGCCAACGTTGGCAATGGCCAGCGCGCCATTAGGACCATAATCATAACGCATACCGGCGTAAATGGCATTCACAGCATCCTGCAGGCCCGCGGGCGTTTTAAAAAATTCCGTGGTAAAAGCCGTGTAGGGATGCTCTTCCAGCTTTTTGGAACAGCCGGTTACCAGCAGCGCGGCAACGGTTAATAAAGTGGTTAGTGATTTATATGTAGATCGCATATGTTGCTGTTTAAAAGTTTACGTTAGCGCCCAGTATAAAGGCACGGGTAGGCGGTGTGGTAACTGCAATGGTGAGCGCGCGGTTGGATATGTTGCCGCCCGGTACAGATACAAAGCCGGTAGTGCCGGTGCCGGTAGCTTCAGGGTCCACGCCGCCGGCCTTCATGTAAGGAGAGAACAGCGTAAATGGATTTTGCGCTGTTACATACAGGCGGATGGATTGCGCCTTTAAGCGGCTGATAATCTTTTGCGAAAATGTATATCCCAGGTTAATGCTGCGCACCTTCATAAAGCTGGCGCTGTAATACCCCAATGTGCTGATGGCTTCCGGCGGGTTGCTCATTTGTGCCGACGGCATGGGAAATTCATTGGTAGGATTATCCGGCGTCCAGTAATCTACTTTTAAACCGTTCCTTTTGCCATCCAGCATGGTAAGGTAGGCAGCAGTGGGCTGGTGTATGCCGCTGATAAGCATACCACCCACACGCGCATATATTACTACAGAAAGGTCAAAGCCTTTATATGCAAACCGGTTGGTGATGCCGCCCTGCCAGTCGGCCTGCCCGCTGCCTATTACAGAACGGTCGTTCAGGTCTATTTTGCCATCGGGCTTGCCATCCGGTCCGCTGATGTCGGCCAGCTTCAGCTGCCCGGGCACGGCGCCGTATTCCGCGGCTTCCGCAGCTTCGTTTTGCTGCCAGATACCTAATTTCGTATAGTCATAGATAGCAGACAATGGATGGCCAACAAACAGCTGGTTGCCGATGTTCTGCGTTACGCCTTCGTTCAGCTTCAGCAGCTTGTTGCGGTTCAGAAAAATATTCAGGTCTGTGCTCCAGGTAAAGCCGCTGTTGCTGGTAATGTTAATGGTAGATATGGCTACTTCCAGCCCCTTGTTCTCCATTTCGCCCACATTGGTTACAAACTGCCCTGAAATACCGGAAGATGCCGGCAGGTTAACTGCATACAATATCTTATTGGTATGGGCTTTATACGCATCAACGCTGCCGGTTATACGATTATTGAACAACCCGAAGTCCAGTCCTATATTGGTGTTCTTGGTGTACTCCCAGTCCAGCGATGGATCAGGAATGCTGCTGAGCACATAGCCGGTTACCAGGGTGCCGCCGTAGTTGTAACGCACCGGCACCCGGTTGGTGCCCTGCGTTATATAGCCCGATACGCCGCCTAATGTGGTATAAGGGTTCACTGCCTGGTTGGAGGTTTGTCCCCAGCCGGCCCTCAGCTTCAGCGCTGATATGAAAGGCGCTTTTTTCATAAACGGCTCTTTGGTGATGTTCCACCCCAGCGATACAGCCGGGTATTCATGCCACTTGCGCGCCAGTTTGGAGGAGCCGTCGCGCCGGGCAGTGAGCGTTATCATATAGCGGTCGTTATATACATAGTTCAGTCTTGCCATGTAGGATATAAGCGCCCAGGAGCTTTCACTGCCGCCCAGGCTTAACGGCGCCGTAGGGCTGGACTGGTTCAGGTCATAGTACTGTATAAAATCTTCCGTAATAGAGTCTTTGCTGATGGAGGTATTATGCAGATGGCTTTCCTGTATGCTGTATAAACCGGTAAAGGTAATATGGTGTTTTTGCGCAAAGGTTTTGTCGTACATCAACAGGTTTTCAACAGTGTAACCCCATGCATCTTCATTATTCACACTGGCGGTGTTGCCTCTTTTGGGGCGGAAATAGCTGTCGGCTCCCTGGAACTGGTCGCTTTCCTGCTGGCTGTAGTCCAGGCCCAGGTTCAGCCGGTATTTGAGGCCGTCTATAATTTCATACTCGCCATACAGGCTGTTAAAGGTGCGCAGGCGGCGCACGCGGTCGGCCCAGTCGTTGTTGTTATGCTTTAAGTATAACGGGTTGTATTGCGACTGCCGTTCGTCCACATTGCCGGTGGGCGACTGCAGAATGTTGCCTGCGTTATCATACGCCGGCATTAACGGGCTCAATGCAAGAATGGCAAACACCGGGTTTACAAACTGTGAGCCGTTGCGCACGCCCACGTTGTTCATGGTGTTCAGCCCTATTTTCAGCCGCTTTCCTATACGGGAGTCAATGGTGGCGCGCAGGGAATAACGGGTAAAATCCTGCCCGGGCAGCACCGTGGTTTCCCTGTAATAGCCGCCGCCCAGTGAAAACGTGCTGCCATTGGCGCTGCCGCCGTACACGCCCAGGTTATGGTCGGTAATAAAGCCATGCTCATACATCAGGTCCTGCCAGTCGGTAGATCTGCCTTTGTCTATCGACTCCTGCTCTTCCGGCATATAGCCCTGGTTCCAGGGTGAAATATCGCGCAGCGCCCTGTATTCATCGGCATTGTATACGGGATATTTTTTGGTAACATCTGTAATGCCGTAATAGCCGTTGTAGGAAATGTGCGTTTCGCCGGGCTTACCGCGTTTGGTGCTGATGATAATAACGCCGTTAGCGCCGCGTGAGCCGTAAATGGCCGTGGCGGAGGCATCTTTCAGCACGTCAACGGAGGCTACATCATCCGGGTTAATATCATTGATGCTGCCGCCTTCAAAGGGAATGCCGTCCAGCACTATCAGCGGATCGTTGGAGCCGGTAATGGAACGCTCGCCGCGTATCCTGATCTGTGCGCCGGCGCCGGGCGTGGTGCCCACCTTCTGTATTTCAAGGCCGGCGGCGCGGCCCTGTAAGGCCTGCTGCAGGTTGGCGGCCGGTACTTCCTGCAGGGCGGCGCTGCTTACAGATACAATAGAGCCGGTAACATCGCTTCTTTTACGGGTACCGTAACCCACTACCACTACTTCATCCAACCCCTTGCTGCCGGTGCTGAGGGTTACAGGTATGTTTGCCCGTTCGTTTACAGCTATTTCCTGTGTGGTAAAGCCAATGGAAGATACCACCAGCACGCTGCCCGGCGGTACATTTAATTTATAAGCCCCCTGCTCGTCGCTTACGGTGCCGGTAGTGGTGCCTTTTATGATGATGGTAGCGCCGGGTATGGGCTGGCCTTTTTCATCTGTAATACGGCCGCTTACAGACGGGTTATGCTGCGCATACATAAATAATGGTAACAAGCAGCATCCCGCGCACAGGATTAATGCTGCAAAAGCCCTCCGGAAACGCATAGGCAAAGGGTGTGGCCGGGGCGCAGGGCGGGTAAAATTTTTCATAACATGTTAATTTTTAAGTGGAATGTGTTGTACTCAGTACCGGAATTCTTGACTAATGTAGGAAGAATATTCAAAAATGTAACCGATTACATTATTTTTTTACAAAATTATTCTATTACCTTTATCCAGCGTCATGTAACCGATTGTATAATGTATGGACAAACGTAAAGAAGTTACCATTTATGACCTGGCAGAAAAGCTGAACATTTCTGTGGCTACCGTAAGCAGGGCACTGCAAAACGACCCGGTGGTGAGCAAAAAAACCAAGAAGAAGATTTTTGACCTGGCAGAGGAAATGGGTTACCGCTCCAACCACTTTGCCAGGAACCTGCGCAACCAGCGCACTGATACTATTGGCGTAATAGTGCCCCGGCTGAACAGCTATTTTATGTCAACCGTAATTGCGGGCATAGAGCATGTAGCCAACAGCCAGGGGTATAACCTTATCATCAGCCAGTCGTCGGAGTCGGTGGAAAAAGAAGTAATGAGCGCCCGCACTATGTTCAACAACCGGGTAGACGGGCTGCTGGCTTCCCTGGCTTATGATACGGATAGCATGACGCACTTTGATCCCTTCTTTAAAAAGGGCATTCCCGTGCTGTTCTTTGACCGTTGCGCAGATAACACCAATGCCACCAGTGTGCTCATAGATAACCGCAAGGCAGCGTTTGAAGCCACCAAACACCTGATTGCGCAGGGTTGCAAACGTATTGTACACATTACAGCGCATACTAACCGTGCCGTATATACGGATCGCCTGGCCGGTTACCAGCAGGCCCTGGCCGCGCACAAGCTACCCTTTAAGGAAAGCTATATAATCCGTAATAACCTGAGCCAGGAAGCAGGGGCCGATGCTGCGGAGAAAATATGGAGCATGTCGGCCCGGCCCGACGGCGTTTTTGCGGCCAACGACAACTGCGCCGTAGGCTGCATGCTGGCCCTGAAGAAAAAAGGAATGCAGATACCTGCAGATATTGCTTTCGCAGGCTTTAACAATGATCCTGTTTCCACGGTGATAGAGCCTAACCTTACCACTATCAATTACCCGGGCTATGAAATGGGGGAAGTGGCGGCCCGCCAGCTGATTAACCAGCTAAGCGGCGACACATTAACAGCTGCCACCAATACCATTCTGCTGCGGTCAGAGCTGATTGTCCGCAGCTCATCGCTGCGAAAGCAATAGTTTAAACGTTCCCGTTATGCGAAAACTTCTTTTACTCCTGTGCTTATTATCAGGCAGCCTGTTAACCCTGCAGGCAGAAGATGGGTACCGCCTGTGGCTCCGTTATGAACAGGTTACAGATAAAGCACTGCTGAAAGCTTACCGGCAGCAGCTTTCCGGCTTTTATATCCCCGGCAGCTCCGCTACCATGGCGGCTGCCCGGCATGAGCTGCAGCTGGCGCTGCCCGCGCTGTTAGGCCAGCCCATAGCCTCACAAGCGCAACCGCAGGCCGGCAGCATTGTTGCCGGCACCGCCGCACAGCTGGGCAAACTGGTTACTGCTTCTTTACAGGATGCAGGCACAGAAGGTTTTCACATTTTTACCACGCCTTTACACCAGGTAGTGATCACCGGCAATACCGATGCAGGTGTGCTGCATGGCGTGTTCCATTTTTTACGCTTACTGCAAACACAACAACCCGTACAATCTTTAAACATTAGCAGCGCACCTAAAATACGCTACCGCATACTGGACCATTGGGATAATCTTGACCGCAGCGTGGAACGGGGTTATGCCGGCATCTCCATCTGGGACTGGCATAAGCTGCCTTTATATCTTGACCGGCGTTATACGGATTATGCGCGGGCCAATGCTTCCATTGGCATTAACGGCACCGTGCTTACCAATGTAAACGCCAATGCTTTATCCCTCACCAAAGATTATTTAATAAAAGCAGCAGCGCTGGCCAATGTATTCCGTCCCTATGGCATTAAAGTATTTTTAACCGCACGCTTTAGCGCACCCATGGAAATAGGCGGCTTAAAAACAGCCGACCCGCTGGATGCGCAGGTGCAGCAGTGGTGGAAAAACAAGGTAAAAGAGATATACAGCTACATACCCGACTTCGGCGGCTTTTTAGTGAAAGCCAATTCGGAAGGGCAGCCCGGCCCGCAGAACTATGGCCGCACCCATGCAGACGGCGCCAATATGCTGGCCGATGCGGTTGCGCCTTTTAACGGCATTATCATGTGGCGGGCATTTGTGTACAGCAATACAGATGCAGACCGTTTTAAGCAGGCCTATGAAGAGTTTAAGCCGCTGGACGGAAAGTTCCGCAGCAATGTAGCCATACAGGTAAAGAACGGGCCTATTGACTTTCAGCCCAGGGAACCCTTTTCCCCTTTATTTGGCGCCATGCCGCATACGCCCCTGATGCTGGAGCTGCAGCTCACACAGGAATACCTGGGCTTTGCCACGCACCTGGTATATATGCCGCCCTTATTTAAAGAAGTATTAACGGCAGATACCTATGAAAAAGGCAAGGGCTCTACCGTGGCAAAAGTGATTGACGGCTCCCTGGAAAACCATGCTATTTCCGGCATGGCCGGCGTAGCCAACATAGGCAACGACCGTAACTGGACCGGCCATCCCTTTGGGCAGGCCAACTGGTATGCCCTGGGCAGGCTGGCATGGGATTACACGCTCAGCTCCGCGCAGATAGCGGATGAATGGCTGCGGCAAACCTTTACCAACGACGCGCGTTTTATAGCACCGGTAAAGCAAATGATGCTCAGCTCCCGTGAAACGCTGGTGAAATATATGACGCCCCTGGGGCTGCATCACATTATGGGCTACGGGCATCATTACGGGCCGGCGCCATGGTTCAACAAAGGCGCGCGGCCCGACTGGAACCCGGTGTATTACCACCGTGCAGACAGCGCCGGCATTGGGTTTGACCGCACTGCCAGCGGCAGCAATGCGCTGGCCCAATATGCGCCGGAAGTACGGCGGCAATGGGAAAACCTGCGCACTTGTCCCGATGCTTATGTGCTGTGGTTTCACCATGTGCCCTGGAATTATACCCTGCACTCAGGCCGAACGTTGTGGAATGAGATGTGTTACCAGTATGAAGCCGGCGTACAGGGAGTGCAGCAAATGTGCAATACCTGGGATAGTGTGAGTATCTTTATTGATGAAGAAAGGGCGCAGCAGGTAAAAATGCTGTTGCAGATACAGCTTACAGAAGCCCGCTGGTGGCGGGATGCCTGCCTGGCTTATTTTCAGACATTTTCTAAAATGCCCTTACCACAGGGCGTACCGGCGCCGGCGCATACGCTGGAATATTATAAGGAGCTGAAATTTCCTTATGCGCCGCACTAAAGTAAATACACTATGGAACAACGGAGTAAACTGGCAATTGTAACCGGCGGCGGATCGGGCATTGGACTGGCCATTGCTGCAAAATTTGTACAGGCAAACATTCGTACTGTTATTATCGGCAGGGATGAAAAAAAATTGCGGGCAGCACAGCAGCAGCTGGGAACGCTTTGTATACCGGTAAGCGCCGATCTTGCGCAGCTTAACAACCTTCCCGCGCTGGTGCAGCAGATTGTTACCGGGCACGGGCCGGTAAACATACTGGTGAACAATGCCGGCATTAACATGAAGAAGATCTTCACAGAAGTAACAGACGAAGAATTTCAGCGCATACTGCTCACCAACGTAACATCGGTGTTTGCCCTGTCGCGCGAAGTAGTGAAGCACATGCTGGGCAATGGCGGAGGCGCTATCATTAACATCAGCTCTATGGCGGCGCAATATGGTATTCCCAAAGTGATTGCCTATACAGCTTCCAAATCGGCCATTGAGGGCATGACGCAAGCTATGGCCGTGGAGCTTTCCCCGCAGGGCATCCGTGTAAACTGTATTGCGCCGGGCTTTATAGCCACGGACATGTCGGCCAAAGCGCTGAATAACGACCCCGAAAGAAAGCAAAAGGTAATGATGCGCACCCCCATGGGTGTATTAGGCACACCTGCCGATATTGGCGATGCTGCCCTGTTCCTGGCCGGCGATGCCTCCCGTTATATTACCGGCGTGGTGCTGCCGGTGGATGGGGGCAACTCCATCGGGTTTTAAAAAGCTTTAACGGCTGATGAGCACTGAATAAATATTGGCGCGGCCATAGATGGACGGCTGCTCATGCAGCCGCTGTATGTTGGTATAACCTGCTTTCTGAAACAGCCGCCACAGGGTGTGGTAGCTGAGCGGGTACGGCACCCAGCGGTTGGCAGTGTCCGTATCATACTCGCAAACCAGGAAACACCCATCCGCTTTTAAATACCGGCCCATGCTGCGGATAAACCCCTGCTGATCGCTCACAAAATGCAGGGAGTTGGCCATCAGCACACCATCCAGGTTTTGAAAAGGCAGCTCATTCGCTACAAAATCAAGCTGCAGGTGCTTAACAGCAATGCCCTGCGGAAAGCGGTTATCCTGTAACGGCGTCAACACCCTGTCCACCGCATAGATAGTACTGCCGGGCGACAACAGTCCGGCCAAAGCCCTGGTAAACAGGCCGGTGCCGCAGCCGAGGTCGGCCCAGGCCGCGGGGCCGTTGGCTGTTATTCCCTCATGCCGTATCAGCGCGCTTGCATCTTGAAGTTCCATCCCTGAAAATTGAGTATCTTTGCGGGCTCAAATTACAAAGATTGCCGTGATCAGGATCGGAAACATATCATTGCCGGATTTCCCGCTGTTGCTGGCGCCCATGGAAGACGTGAGCGACCCGCCCTTTCGTATTCTTTGCAAGGATAACGGGGCCGACCTGATGTACACCGAATTTATATCCAGCGAAGGACTGATCCGCAACGCCATTAACTGCCGCCGCAAGCTGGATATATTTGAAGCAGAGCGCCCCGTAGGCATACAGATATTCGGCGGCGATGAAGAAAGCATGGCGCTGGCCTCCGGCATTGTAGACGTTACCAACCCCGACCTGCTGGACATTAACTTTGGCTGCCCGGTAAAAAAAGTAGCCTGCAAAGGCGCAGGCGCAGGCGTGCTGAAAGATGTAGACCTGATGGTGCGCTTAACCGCCGCCTGCGTAAAGGCCACCAAACTGCCGGTAACCGTTAAAACACGCCTGGGCTGGGATGAGCAATCCAAAAACATTGAGGAAGTAGCCGAGCGCCTGCAGGATGTAGGCATACAAGCTCTTTCCATCCACGGCCGCACCCGCAGCCAGATGTACAAGGGAACAGCCGACTGGAGCCTGATCGCTAAAGTGAAAAACAATCCCCGCATACACATTCCCATTTTTGGTAATGGTGATATTGACAGCCCGCAAAAAGCGCTGGAATATAAAAACCGTTACGGCGTGGATGGTGTGATGATAGGCCGCGCCGCCATCGGCTACCCATGGATATTCCGCGAAATAAAACACTACATCAAAACCGGCGAGCTGTTGCCCCCACCCACTGTGGAAGAGCGTGTAGCCGTGTGCAGGAAACATTTGCAGGAAGCTGCCGGCTGGCAGAACCAGCGTGTTGCCATTAATGAAATGCGCGGCCGCTATGCCAGCTATCTCAAAGGATTACCCAACATTAAAGAATACCGCAACAAGCTGGTAAGGTTAAACACACCGGAAGAAGTAAACGCCGTGCTGGATGAAATACTGCAGGTGTATGCCGGTTATGAAATACCCTACACGCCAATTGAGCTGATCGACTACCACGAGAAATGCCCCCTTTAATTCAAAAAAATAGTCCACCACTCTTGTAGACTAAATATTTTTTGTCTAATATTGTGGCAGATTTAACAGCTTACATAACATGCTGCCGCTAAGCCCACCACTATCCGGCAGCATGGCTGTAATCTTGCACACAGGTCTTTGGGTGCTACTTACAATTTATTTATTAATACAAGGGGAATGAACACAATTAAAATTATTGGCCTTCACTGTCAGGGCCAGGCCAGGCCGCGTGACTGCCTGTGTTATCATGCATGCTAAAAAAAAACCGGAATTGCTGCAACAATCCCGGCGAGTAAAAAACAGGCTGAGTAATTAAGTAGTTGGTGAGTAAATCACCGGCTACCGCCTTATTATTTATTACCAATACAAATATAATGAAGATTGCCATTATATCGTGGATCGTACTGCTCCCGCTATTTACCTATGCCCAGTACCAGGATAACATTACACTTTCAGGCGTAATTATAGACGCTCAAACCAAAACACCTTTGCCCGGCGCAACCGTGCATCTTAAGAACACCACGCACGATGCATTAACCAATGATAAAGGTGAATTTAACTTCCTCACCGGGCAGCATTTGCCCATCACCTTCCAGGTTTCTTATATAGGGTATAAACAAACAGAAGTAACGCTGAACCAGCGTACCGGCATTGTTATTGGGTTAACCGCTGTTAACACGCAGCTGAATGATGTGGTAGTAGTGGGCTACGGCACCCGGCAACGGAAAAACCTGATCAGCTCTGTTTCCAAAGTAAATGCAGCCGGCATTAAAGATATTCCTGTAGCGGGCGTTGATGCGCAGCTGCAGGGGAAAGCAGCCGGTGTGCAAATCAATTCCAATACAGGCGTACCTGGCGATGGGGTATTTATACGCATTCGCGGGGCAACCTCTATTAATGCCGGCAACGATCCGCTGTACGTGGTGGATGGTGTGTTCATCAACAACACCAGCCTGCAAACCATCAGCACCGGCGGAAGGGCCACCTCTCCTATTGCAGATATTAACCCGGCAGATATTGAGAGTATTGAAGTGCTGAAAGACGCCAGCGCAACCGCCATTTACGGTTCACGCGGCGCCAATGGTGTGGTGATCATTACCACCAAACGCGGTAAGCTGGGCACTAAACCATCCATTAACTTTAACACCTCCCATGGCTGGGCATGGGCGCCGCAATTGTGGGACCTTACCACCGGCCCTGAGCACGCCATGCTCATTAACGAATTTTACAAAAATTCAGAAGCAGATGCGCTTGCAGCAGGCGACCAGGCCGGTATTAAAAAATATGCGCAGCTGCCTTTCCGTCCCGTAGCAGACGGCGGGCGCGGCACACCCGAAGAACAGCAAACCTACGACCGCCTGCATAAGCTGTTCCGCACCGGCCTGCTGCATAACTACAACCTGTCTGTACAGGGCGGCACCCCCACCAATAAGTATTATATCGGCGCCGGTTATACGCAGCAGGAGGCAGATATAAAGCCCATCTATTTTAACCGCGCCAGCTTAAAATTCAATTTCGACCAGAACATAGGCAACAAAATAACGGTAGGCACCAGCAACAGCCTGTACCGCAGCTTCCGCAACCAGGCCCGCTCCGGCGACGGCCCACAGGGCGGCCTGCTACAGTCGGCGCTACACACGCCCACCTATTTGCCCGAAGTAAACCCCGATGGCACACCGGCGCGTTACGCGGGCTTTGACAACCTGGATGTGCTGCTGAACAATTATGATGTAAATACTACCAGCCTTCGTTATATCGGCAACCTGTATGCAGAAGTGGAAATTATACCGGCGCTGAAATTCCGCACCAGCTGGAGCCTGGATTATAACCATTACGATGAATCAGAATACTGGAACAACCTTACACAGCTGGGCGCTGCGCCAACCAATGGATTGGCCACATCGGCGCTTACACAAAATACTACCTGGATAAATGAACAAACATTATCCTACCACAAAACATTTAACAACACGCATACTGTTGGAATACTGATCGGCAACACTTTACAAAGCAACATACAAAGCACTACCGCCGCGCAGGGCTCCGGTTTTCCAAGCAATGCTTTCAAGCTTATATCTGCCGCCGCAACGCGCACGGCTTCCCAGCTATGGACCAAAGCCAACCTGGCCTCTTTCTTCGGCAGGGTAGATTATAACTATGCCAACAAATATTTTGCGGAGTTCAGCATCCGTGCCGATGGATCATCCCGCTTTGGCGCCAATCACCAGTTCGGGTACTTTCCCGCAGTGGGCGCCGCCTGGCGCCTGAAGGAAGAGGGTTTTCTGAAAGATGTGAACCCCATCAGCGAATTAAAGCTGCGCGGCAGCGTTGGTATTACCGGAAACCAAAACGGCATTAACAACTTTGCAGCACGGGGATTATGGTCCGGCGGCGCAGGCTACCCGGATAATACCACCGGCGGCGATCAACCCGGCATTTATCCGTTGCAGCTGGCTAACCCCGACCTGCGCTGGGAGAAAACCCGGCAGGCAAACATCGGCCTGGACCTGGGATTATTAAATGACCGCATCGGCATTGAGGTAAACCTTTACTCCAAGTACACTACAGATGCGCTGCTGCAGCTGCCGGTAAATGCTATTTCCGGCTTTAACACTTATGCCAGCAATACCGGTGAGATCAGCAATAAAGGTTACGAAGTGGCCATTAATACCTCCAACATCCGCAACAGCCGCTTTACCTGGCAAACCAGCTTTAATATTTCCGGCAACACCAACAAAATAGAAAAGCTGCCGGTACCGGTAACCTATTACAACCGCGACTGGGTAAAGCTGCAGCAGGGCTACTCCATGTACAGCTTCTGGCTGTACAGGCAGCTGTATGTTGATCCTGAAACCGGCGATGCTGTTTTTGAAGATGTAAATAAAGACGGGCAAATCACTGTGGCAGACCGGCAGATCATGGGCAGCGCTATTCCAACGTTCTTTGGCGGCATCACTAACGACTTTACGTTTGACGGCTTTGACCTGGGCATTGCTTTCACTTTCCAGTATGGCAATAAAGTGTACAACCTGAACCGCTTTTTTGGTGAAGGCGGCGGCACCCGCGATGCGAACCGCGTACTGTTTGCCGACCAGCTGAAACGCTGGCAAAAGCCCGGCGACGTTACGGATGTGCCCAGGCTTACTGCTTACGGTAACAACTATACGCTGGAACAGAACAGCCGCTTCCTGGAAGACGGCTCCTTCCTGAAGCTCAGCGCCCTCACCCTTGGTTACACTGTTCCCAAACGCATTACCTCCCGTGCAGGCTTTCAGACCGTACGCCTTTACTTCACCGGCAGCAACCTGCTGCTGCTGAAGAAATATTCAGGACCCGACCCGGAAATAAATGTAACCTCCCTGCAGAACGTGCAGGGGCTTGACCTGGGTACTGCGCCGCAGCCCCGCACCGTGCAGTTTGGAGTGAATGTAACGCTTTAATGAACCGTTAAACAGTATAATAATGCAAATACATAAATATATACTTCCCTACCTTGCTGCAGTGCTGCTGCTGTCGTGCAAAAAGTTCCTGGACGTACAGCCGCAAGACGCCATTGCCGACGATGCAGGCGTAATTACCGACAAGTCATCCGCCGAAACAGCAGTGCGCGGTCTTTACAGGGCATTGTCCGACAATGCCTATTATGGCAGCACCTTTGTAACCCTGGGGTATCTGTGCGGCGATAACATTGTATGGACCGGCTCCCAATCCGTTATCCAGCAGTTCATCAGCCACAATATAAGGGCAGATAATGCCAATGTTGCCAGCGCCTGGTCGGGCATTTACGCCACTATTAACCGGGCCAACTATATCATTGATAAAGTGCAGGCAGTTACCGATCCGTTGCTTACGCAGGACCTGAAGAACCAGTTTTTGGGAGAAGCTTATTTTACACGGGCCCTTTGCTATTTTGACCTTGCACGTACATGGGGCGGGGTACAGATCACACTTACACCTACCACTACGCCGGATGATAAATACGGCATTAAACGCAGCACCGCGGCCCAAACCTACGACCAGGTACTGAGCGATCTTGTTGCCGCAGACTCGCTGCTGCCAGCTACCACCAACCGCTTCAGGGCTACCCGCAAAACAGTGTGGGCGCTGCGTGCGCGGTATCATCTATACCGGCAGCAATGGGCGGACGCCGAAAACTATGCAGGCAAAGTGATTGCCGACTCTGCAAACTATAAGCTGGTGCAGCCCTACAGCGCATTCTTTGCCAATAACGCCACCGCCACCTCAGAATCTGTGCTGGAGCTGTCTTACAGCACTACCTATACAAACAATCACCGTAACTACTGGCAGCCGCCCGCCAACGGCGGCACCCGCCAGTGGGCGCCCAATGATGCTTTGCTGGCGCTGGTAAATGACCCTGCCATAGGCGGCAACCGCAGCAGCCTGGTGGCCAAAACAGCTGCAGGGCTTTGGTATGGCAACCTGTATTACCGCAGTCCCGCTACAGACCCGGCTTATACCATACGCATAGCAGAGCTGTGGCTGATACGTGCCGAAGCCCGTGCACAGCGCAATGATCTTGCTGGCGCTATCAGCGATCTGAATGCGGTACGCGCCAGGGCCGGCGTTGCGCCAACCGAGGCCGCCACCCAAGCCAACCTGCTGCTGGCAATAGAAAATGAGCGGCGGCTGGAGTTTGCATTTGAAGGCCACCGCTGGTTCGACCTGGTGCGCACCGGCAGGGCCGCAGCGGTATTGGGCATTACAGATCCTAACAAGCTGCTGCTGCCCGTACCGGCCGCTGAAGTGCTGAACGATCCTGACCTGGAACAAAATCCCGGATATTAAGCGTTATTAAAAACTTATAACATGACAACAGGTACTTACAGCAACGCATATACGCCTCCTGTTACAAGATGGAAGGAGCATGAAAAGATCATCTTCCGCGTGATCTTCATTTATTTCCTGGTCCAGGTGATACCCCTGGACTGGAAATTTTACCGGCAGCTTTTTGCTATTAGCTGGCTACACCTGCAATATGCAGACATCTTTAACATTGCACACTACACACCGGCGCTGTTGTCAGGAACAACCAGTTATGCCGACTGGGCCATCTTCCTGGGTGTTGCCCTTGCCGGCGCTTTTATATGGACCATTGTGGAGAAAAACAAACAGCACCCCGCCAACTATGATGCCCTGTACTACTGGCTGCGGGCGCTGCTGCGCTACCGGCTGGCCATTGCTTTGCTGGCTTATGGGTTCATTAAGTTTTTTCCCCTGCAGTCGCCTTACCCTTCCCTGAGCAATCTTAATACGCCTTACGGCGATTTTACAGAGTGGAAATTATTCTCCCTTACGCTGGGCATTGTGCCGGGTTATGAATCATTTTTAGGATTGGTGGAAATTATAGCAGCGCTGCTGCTGCTATACCGCAAAACCACTACCCTGGGCGCTTTTATTGTACTGGCCTTTACAGGCAACGTGTTCATGTCTAACCTGGCATATGGCGGCGGGGAGAATGTGTACAGCCTTTTCCTGGTACTGATAGCGCTGTTCCTGTTTGTGCATGATGTGCCGCAGCTTACCCGTTTGCTGGCCCAGGGCCGGCCTGCTGCACCTGTCCGTTACAGGTATTCCTTTACCCATGCCTGGCAGCGCAATGCCAGGCTGGCCGCTAAGGGATTGGTTATACTGCTTTTTATAGTGGTGTATGGAGTACAAACATATGCAGCCGCGCACCGCGCCCCTTATCAATATCCTGCTGATGCCGGCCTGGCCGGCGCACAGGGTTTGTATAATGTGCGCGAGTTCCGTATCAATAACCAGGTGCTGCCCTATAGCGATATTGACCCCGTAAGATGGCAGGATGTAGTGCTGGAAAAATGGAACACGCTCAGTATACGTTCCAACCGCCCTGTAATAATTGACAGCACCAACACCGACCGCATTCCTGCAAACAACAGCCTTCGCACCTTTGAGCTGCACGGCGCTGCCGCACGGCACTATTACAGCTACGTAGCCGATACCGCCAAACACCTGCTGGTGCTGCAGAATCGCAACCCGCATTACAAAGGAGAGCAATTGCTGCTGCATTACGAAAGGCCGGACAGCGCTACCATTATCCTTACCGGCGTTAATGAAAACAAAGCCGCGGTGTACGTGGTGCTGGAACGGGTAAACAAAAAATACCTGCTGGAAGAAGTTGCCAGAAAAGGCCGCCGCAGGGCCATTAAACGCTAATCAGCTAACCTGAAAAACATTCATTATGTCTACTATCTCCATCCCCGAAATACATGCCGTAAAGGATAACGGGCTGCCGCCGTTGCCCGCTACACCCGCACGCTGGAAAACATATGAGCTCATTGCCTTTCGCATTGCATTCATTTTTTTCATAGCCATATCCATTCCCAACAACCTGGAATGGTACAGCCACGTAGCCCACATTAACTGGCTGCGCCTGCATTACCGTGACCTGTATGACATTGCACGCTTTGGCTCCGGCATTAATTTCTTTGGCAATACCATTTTCGGCAGCTCCCTTTATGGTTATGCCAACTGGATCATTACCCTGCTGATAGCCATTGCGGGCGGCTTTATATGGACGGCAATTGACAGCCGCCGTAAATCACCGGCACAGGAATATAACCGGCTGTACTACTGGTTGCGGGTAGTAGTGCGTTACCGCGCGGGCATTGGCATTATTGGTTTTGGCTTTACCAAACTGCTGCCGGTGCAAATGCCCTTTCCATCCCTTGGGCTGCTGAATACTAACTTCGGTGATTTCTCTGCCCAAAAAATATACTGGCTTTCCATTGGCATAGTGCCCTGGTACCAGGTATTTGCCGGTATTGTGGAAGTAACGGCCGGCACGCTCCTGTTCTTCCGTAAAACCACTACGCTGGGCGCGGCGCTGCTGGTAGGCGCTCTTGGCGATATTGTATATGTAAACTTTGCTTACGATGGCGGCGTGCATGTGTACAGCTCTTACTTTGTGCTGCTGGGCGGCTTCCTGCTGGTGAAAGACATTCCCGTGCTATACCGTTTCTGGATCCGGGAAACCTATACCACGCCATCCTGTTACTATCCTGTTTTATCAAAAGCATGGCAGTATGCCCGTATTACTTTAAAAGCCGGGGTGATCGTGTTATTCCTGGGCGTACTGTATTACCTGCAGTACGTGAACTATAAGTTCGATCCCTATAAGCAGCCATCCACAGCAGGCGTAAAAGCGCTGCGGGGCAACTACCGTGTAACGGAGTTCCGCATCAACAACAGGGTTATTCCCTATGATCCTACAGACAGTGTACGCTGGCAGCAGGTTACATTTGAAAAATGGACCACGCTCACGTACAAGGCTAACCGCGCCACCTTCATAGATCTTTCCAATGGCGGCGGCGGTCCCATGCGGGATATTAACCGCACTTTCGAGCTTACAGGCACCGGCGGCGGACAACGCGTATTTCATTATTATGCCGATACCATTGATCATGTGCTGTACCTGCAGGATAAATACAAAGCCATTCCCGACCGGAGGAACCGGGTAGCAGGCGATAGTGACGGTGACAGGCAAAGCCCTTATGCCCGCCGGCAAAAGCCTGATGATACCATTGATGGCAGCTGGATATCCGCCGCAGCCTGGGCGCATATTGGCAACGAAAATCATATGATAGATAAAACCGTATGGACCGCACGCCGCGACCGCGAGTTTGCTGCCGCGCCCAAAAATGAAAAAAGGAACCGCATGGTATTGCAATACGAAACCACAGATGGCGCGCATATTATACTAAAAGGCACTGATGAGCATAAAGACTCGCTTTACATAGTGCTGGACCGCATTAACAGGCCTTACCAGGTAAAACCCAGCACACTGGATGCAGGTAAATATTAGCAGCCGGAAGCCCACAGCTACGTATATACTGTGCTGTTATATATGCTGTGCGTCCTGTAACAGCGGCGCAAGCAGCGCCGCCTTTACACAAGATACCGCCCGTTGGCCGGCCAGCTTTGAAATAGGCAGGCCGGCTACGCAGGCGGAGATTGCAGCCCTGGATATTGATGTGCGCCCCGATGGGAAAGGATTACCGCCCGGCGCCGGTAACGCCCGCAACGGCAAAATTATTTACATGGCTAAATGCGCTGCCTGCCACGGTACCGGCAAGGAACCGGTTGATGCAAAGCTGCCTGCACCTGTGCTCATGAACGACAGCGCCGGCGCAGATTACAGCAGGCTGCGCACCACTGGCAATTACTGGCCGTACGCCACTACTATTTTTGATTACATACGCAGGGCCATGCCTTACAATGCGCCGGGCACCTTAACGGATAATGAAGTGTACAGCCTTACTGCTTACCTTTTATATGTCATTATCAGCAAAAAACATTTACTTTCACAACCATGCAGTCCTCCCCGCAATACGATGCAGTTGTAGTAGGCTCCGGCCCTAACGGGCTGGCGGCAGCCATTACCATGCAGCAGGCAGGACTGTCTGTTCTGCTGGTAGAGGCAAAAGATACCATTGGCGGCGGCCTGCGTTCCGCAGCGCTAACACTGCCGGGTTTTGTGCACGACATTTGTTCCGCCATTCACCCCACCGCGGTGATCTCTCCTTTTTTCAGCACGCTGCCTTTGGCGCAGCACGGCCTGCAGTTCATATATCCTGAAATAGCAGCTGCACATCCTTTTGATGATGGCAGCGCAGCAGTGCTGAAAAAGTCAGTACATGAAACCGCGCAGCTGCTGGGTGAGGATGAACAGGCTTACTTACAGTTGTTACAACCACTGGTAAAAGATCTGCCGCAGCTGATGCCCGATATACTGGGGCCATTGCATTTTCCCAAACATCCGTTGGTGATGGCCCGCTTTGGCTTGCATGCATTAACAGCTGCAACGTTCCTGGCTAAACGATTTCGCACGAAAAAAGCCCGGGGGCTATGGGCGGGTATGGCGGCGCACGCCATACAACCGCTCTCCAATCTCACTACTTCAGCCATTGGCCTGGTGCTCTTGTCTGCCGGGCATGCCCTGGGCTGGCCGGTGCCTGTTGGCGGCGCCATCAGCATTGCAAAAGCGCTGGGCAGTTATTTTGTTGCTATCGGGGGAAAAATTGAAACCAATTTTTATGTGCAGCACCTGAACCAGCTGCCGCCGTCGCGCGCCGTGCTGCTGGATGTAACGCCTAAACAGCTGCTGGATATAGCCGGTGACCGGTTCACACCTTTATACAAATGGCAGCTGCAGCGTTACCGGTATGGTATGGGGGTTTTTAAGATCGACTGGGCGCTGGATGGCCCCATTCCCTTTACTGCAGCCGAATGCAGGCAGGCAGGCACCATACACCTGGGCGGTACGTTTGAAGAAATTGCAGCCGGTGAGCAGGCCGCTGCCAACGGGCAGCTGGTAAAACAACCTTTTGTATTGCTGGCGCAGCAAAGCTTGTTTGATACTACACGCGCGCCGCAAGGCAAGCAGGTAGCCTGGGCTTACTGCCATGTACCCAACGGGTCGCAACAGGATATGACGGATATTATAGAGCAGCAGGTGGAGCATTTCGCACCGGGCTTTAAAAAGCTGATCATTGCACGGCATACCATGAACACTGCTCAAATGCAGGCCTATAATCCTAACTACATCGGCGGCGATATAAACGGTGGTGTGCAAAACATTCAACAGCTGTACACCCGCCCTGCATTGCGCTGGTCGCCTTACAGCACGCCGGCTAAAGGCGTATATATCTGCTCTTCTTCCACCCCGCCGGGCGGCGGCGTGCACGGCATGTGCGGGCATCATGCAGCACGAAGGGCGCTGAAAGATGTATTTGGAATTACCTTATAGGCTGCTGTACTTTACTTCATACTGCTTGCCCTTTTCTACCTGTAGCTCGTATACATTGTTTCCTTTGGCAATAATTTCACCCTGCATGCACACCGGTTTGCTTTTACTTTTAAAACGCAGTGTGCCCGTCCCCGTATCTGCCTTTACTTTTATCTGCCTGGTGCTGCAGTACACGGTAATATTACCACCAGGTGTGGGTACGGTGCCTTCCATCCATTGAAGGCCACCCAGCGCCGGTTCCGCCAGCCAGGTCTTATAACCAGGCGCAGTAGGCCGCACGCCAATGTAGTACTTACCCAGCAGGTAAATAGGGCTGGCGCCCCAGGCATGGCATAAGCTGCGGCCATACGGACGGCCATACATGGCCAGGTGCGCCGTGCCTTTTTCCCTGGGATCATATTTCTCCCAGAAAGAGGTAGCGCCCAATGCCAGCATACCGCCCCAGTAATCCTTCATTTCTTTCAGCACATAGCCTTGCTCTCCCATAGCGCATAAAGCTTCCAGCTCATAAAAACGCATATAAGGCGTGGTAATCTGCTGCACGCTGTCGTTTAACAATACATGCTGCTTTACGCCCTGCTTTTGTGCATCGTCCAGGTAATTAAAGAAGATAGAGAACATGTTGGTATAGCGGGTTACATTGCTGGTAGGTTTTCCGTTTACACGGCTGTGCACAAATGCCTGTTTGCCGGCATCCCAGTAATAGCTGAATAACTTGCTGCGCAAATCGGCAGCCAGCTGCTTGTATTTTGCTTCACTTGCACGGTCTTTCACAAGATCGGCGCAAAGCGCCATGGTTTCAAGGCTGCGGCAGAACAGCAGCTGCTCAAAGCTTACTGCTCCCTGTTTGCTTAACCCGTCTGCCCAGTCAATGAACACCCAGTCGCCGGCCTGGCCTTCCAGCATACCGTCCTTATCACGGCGTTGCAGGCAAAAGTCAATGAGGCTTTGCATGCGCGGGTAAAACTGTTGTATAAAGGAGCGGTCGCCGGTGTAAAGGTAATAGTCATAAATACCCAGGAACCAGTAAAAGGTATAGTCCATGATGGTATTAATATGGCTGCTTACCGGGTCTTTACCACGCAGCGCCATTAGTGTGCGCGTTACCGTAGGCGAGTCAAAGAACAGGTAATAGTTCATGAGAAAGCTCTGGTAAGCGTCGCCGGACCATATCCACCGGTCGCGTTTAATACCGTCAATAAAAAACTCGCGGGTATTTAAATGCAGGGTATAAGCAGCTACATCCCAAATACGGTTCACCTGCTCATCCGAGCAGCGGAAGCTGCCGCGGTTCACTACCGGCGAATATTCGTACAGCATAGACACGGAGTCTATGCGCACATCACCATTGTATCTTATATTAACAAAACGGAATGCTTTGGAAAGCGCCATAGTAGTATCTTTGGCCATTGCCTGCTCAATAGGCAGGCGGTCCAGTGTTTCGCAGGCGGCAGTGTCCAGCGCTTCCTCTTTCGACTCTCCGTAGTAAACAGATACAGCTCCTTTTCCTTTTAAACCGTGCAGCTGAATAAAGCCAAATGTTTCCTTACCAAAATCCACCAGGAGCGATTGCGGGCCGCTGGTAGTTTTTACCGGCGACTGCGGTTTTACATTCAGCTTAAATTGGGAAGGCGGCGCCGCGGGATCGTTAAAATTCCAGGAGCCGGCCTGTAGCCATTGCGTGCCTGATTGGGACGATACCATGCCGGAAGCATCAATCCACTCCTTATCTTCATACGTAACCTTCCAGCTGGAGTCTGACACCACTGTTTTGCCCTGTACAAAAACAGCAGGCACCTTATCCTGGTTATACACCTTTATGCTCAGCCGGTGCTGCCCTGCAGGCATAGTGATTGTTTGCGGGTGCCCGTGCAGCATTTTACTGTCGATCTTTACGTTGTAATCCCCCTCCGTATACAGGCGCACTTCTTCCGGCGCCGCCAGGTTAAACACCTTATGAAAATCCATTAAAACATAATGGCTGTCCATACGCCAGAAAGGAGGCAGGAAAGTGTCGCGCTCCGTACGCCGGTTCTGCATTTTGTTGCCCAGCCATATCTCAAAATCACCGGGGTACCAGATCCAGGTGGCTTTGGACTGCGCATGTACAATATCTGTCAAAAAGACACTTATTAATAAACAAACGGGAAATGCAAATTTCTTCATAACAGGAATGATCAATGCCTGCAATATACAATACAAAAAGGTAGTATACTATAGCATAGTTTATTTTCCCTGCATGTAGCGGTACACTATAGCGGAAACATTGGCCATGGCCTGTACGCCCTGCGCTATATCCGGCAGCTGTTTGGAAAGCAGCACCAGTACATATTTACGGCCGTCGGGCAAAAACACAATACCGGCATCGTGCCGCACGCCGGTTATTTCGCCGGTTTTGTGCGCTACTTTTACCTCCGGCGGCAGGTGCGCCGGTATTACATTATTAAAATGCTGGTCCAGCAATATTTTTATCATCGCCTGCGATGCATCGGCGCTCACAGCCCTGCCTTCGGCAATTTTTTCAAACAGCACCAGCAGGTCATAAGCAGTGGTGGTGTTATTCCATCCTTTTTCAAAAGCCTTTTCATCCTCAACGCCGCGCAGCACCTGTATGTGCGGTGCTCCCAACGCATGTGCGGTTTGCGTTACATTTTCCGCGCCTACCTTTTCGATGATAATATTGGTAGCCAGGTTGCTGCTCATGATAATCATCTCATACATGAGCGCATATAAAGTACGGCGGGCGCCTATTTGCCGGTATAGCTCCTGCTGGCTGTCATCTTCCCGGCTCAGGTGATAAATGCTGCTGTCTGCAATGCTTTTAAACTCATTTTTAACCGGTACGGTATCTTCCAGCGTAAAATGCCCTGCCGCTGCCTGCCGGAATACTTCTATCATTACCGGCACTTTCATAGTGCTGGCGGCATGAAAGGTTTCCTGCGCATTTATCAGCACTTGTTTGCCGGTTTGCAGGTCTTTAAATGCCACGGCATATACCCCGGCATATTTTGCCAGGGTGTCCTGTATCTGCTGCTGTAAAGCTATTTCAGACGATTGTGCCATAACGGGCCGCGAAAACTGCATCATCAGAAAAGTTAATAGTCCTAAACGACCAATCATACTATCAAAATACGGCAAAGCAGCCATATTTACTACATCCCGGCACATGGTTTGAGGTTGCTATTTAAAAATGCAGTATGCAGCTACAACCCGGAGAATTATACCAGGTAAAAAGTGTTGCCATTGATGAGCTGGAGCGCAAATATGGCCCTTTTACTTTTGTGGTGCGGGTAGAGGAGGTAAATCATGATGCAGATACCGTGCGGTTTACTGTTTCCAGTGCTGATAACTGGAATGCTACCCCCGATATACGCCGCCTGGTTGAAATGCATACCAGCGGCACTACAATAGATGATACCACTGGTACAACCATGTCCGTTGATCCCATTTTCCATAAAGAAAGCCGGTTTATTTACTGCATCGATAAAGGCATTGTGGAAGCATATACCCAATAACGTGCATTAAACTTCTTATTATGGCCACTGTATCTAAATCCGGGGGAAACCCTGTTAAACGGAAACCAGCCAAAAAAACGACTGCTACGGAAAAGGTGCCGGCTACCCGTAAAAAAAAGGAGGCGCTGAAAGACCTGTCCGTTACCTATAACCAGTTCAAGGAATTTGAAGGACAGCGCTACACCGGCATGAAGGTGGGCAAAAGCCATAAATGGTATTATGATAAAGGAGAATGGCATGAAACAAAAATAACACCCGACCTCTGGGAAATAGCTTATGCCGTTACCAAACGCCGTGCAGGCAAAGCGCCCGAAGGCTCGGGAGTACCTGTGGGCACTGCTTACCACTGGTACATATTCGCCCACCAGAATGTGCGCAAGCTCAATGCAGATGATTATACCACCTCTATGAGCGGGCTTAAGTTAAAGCTGGCGCATAAGCGCGCCGACAGTGAAAAGTGGAGCGTAAGCTCCAAAACACAGCGCAAGCACCTGATAGCATTTCTGCAGGAGCTCATAACGCAGCTGGAGCAGGAACCTATTCCCATTGCATTTAACTATAATGGTAAAGCATACCAGGGAGAAGCCCTGCCCATTACACAAACCTGTTTAAACGGCGTTTGCACCAAGCTGGATGTTACGCTGAATGATGAGCAGATAGGCATTCTCCGCTACCTGAAAAGCGGCTGGAAAACAGATAGCAATGCGGATAAAAAATTTATAAACGCCATTGGCCAGGAAATATCAAACTGGTACAACAAAAAATAATGCGTTATGCCTGAATTACCGGACCTGCAGGTGTTTAGCCGTAACCTGGAAAAAAAGCTGGCAGGAAAAAAGCTGGAGAAGATTACTGTTGGCAACAACAAAAAGTTAAATGTGCCTGCCGCTACCCTGCAAAAAACACTGGAAGGCCGCCAGCTCAAAAAAGTGCACCGCGTAGGCAAGGAGCTGCATTTTGATTTCGACAGCGGCGATGTGCTGGCCCTGCATTTAATGTTGCGCGGACAGCTGCACCTTTTTGAAAAAAAGAATACGCAAAAGCATACCATTATAGCCCTGCTGTTTGACGATGACACCGGGCTGGCTATGACAGATGGTTTTGGACAAGCCACCCCTACGCTGAACCCCGAAGACCGCGAAGCCATAGATGCGCTTTCACCCAAAATGACGGCCGCGTTTTTAAAAGAGCAGCTGTCACAAACAAAAGGCAACATCAAAAACCTGCTGCTGGACCAGCACATTATACGCGGCATTGGCAATGCCTATGCCGATGAAATACTGTGGGATGCCGGCATCTCCCCTTTTTCCAGCAGCAATAAAATACCGGAAGCCAAAATAAAAGCGCTGGCCAAATCCATTAAAGATGTGCTGCAGAAAGCAGAAAAACATATCCTGAAAACGCACCCCGATATTATCAGCGGGGAAATACGCGACTTCATGAACATCCATAATCCGCATAAAACCCACAGCCCCTCCGGCGCACCCATACAGCATAAATCCGTAGGCGGCCGTAAAACCTATTATACCGAAGAGCAGGAGCTGTATAATTGATGTTCGGCGCTGTTCAGATAACGGACAACACATGTCCGGAAATGAACAATACACCAGCTTCCCTTATTAGTTACCCATTGGAAATGAGCCACCTGTGTATTTGGCATAAAGGCTGTGCCTTACCTGTAACTCATGCTTTCCCTTATGTTAAACCGCTACCCGAACATGGCCTGGCGCAGCCTCCGGAAGGACCGCTTCTATACCTTTATTAATGTAACCGGGCTGGCCGTAGCCATGGCCGCTTTCCTGCTTATTGTCAACTATGTGCGGTTTGAGCGCAGCTACGAAAATTTTTATACCAAGGCCGGTCATATTTACCGCGTAACACTGGACCTGTATAAAGACGGCGCCTATGTAGTAACAGACTGCGAAACGCACCCGCCCATGGCGCCGGCTGTAAAAAAACAGCTGCCCGAAGTAAAAGATTATGTGCGCGTGCAGCGGATTGGCCGGACAGAAGTAGCTACCGCGCAGCACCGGGCGTTTATGGTAGATAAGGTATACGCCGCAGACCCTTCTTTCTTTTCCATTTTTAACTGCCGCTTTATTAAAGGCAATCCCGCCACTGCGCTTACCGGCGCTATGGATGCGGTAGTTACGCAAAGCACGGCAGCAAAGCTTTTCGGCAACCAGGACCCGATTGGGCAAACATTAAATTTCAGCTCATTAACGGTTACGGTAACCGGCGTAATAAAAGACCAGCCGGAAAATACCCACCTGAAATACAATATCCTGCTATCCCTGAACTTTGTAACCCAGGCCGGCTATGATCTGAACAGCTGGGGCGCCAACAACAATTTTACCTACCTGGAAATGGCGCCGCATACCAACCTGGATGCATTTAACGCCAAGCTGAAAGCCTTTTCCCGGGAACATTTAAAAGACAAGATATTTAAAGCAGAACCTATTAAAGATATACACCTGCACTCCAAAAAAACCTACGAGCCAGAGGTGAACAGTGATATTAAAACCGTACAGTTTATGCTGGCGGTAGCTTTCCTGATACTGCTGGTAGGCACAATTAATTATGTGAACCTTACCACCGCCAGGGCTGCCGAACGTTTAAAAGAGGCCAGCATTAAAAAGATACTGGGCGCCAACCGGTGGACATTGGTGAAACAATTCTTCACAGAGTCACTGCTCATTAACATGATGGCATTTGTACTGGCGTTGCTGCTGATACAGCTTTGCCGGCCCCTGTATGCCAACATTGTAGGAAAAGGCGCCGCCGCAGGCATTTTCAGCACAGCCCAATTCTGGATGCTGAGCACAGCCCTGTTCGTGCTGAATGGCGTATTGTCCGGCCTGTACCCGGCCATTGCCCTGTCGCGGATAAAAACAGTAGCCGCTTTAAACCGCAGCTTTACTAATACCTTGCAGGGCGGCGCTTTAAGAAAAGCGCTGGTAATAGGCCAGTTCACCATTGCGGCAGTAGTGCTGGTGGCTGCCATTGTTGTGTACCGGCAGCTGAACTTTATGCGCAGCCAGGACCTGGGCATGAACCTCGACCAGGTAATGGTGGTGAAAGCGCCTCAGCTGGTAAACGACAGCACCAGCAACCTGGCCTTTAAACACGAACTGCTGCAGCTGGGAGGCATTACCAGGGTAGCCATGGGCGATGCCATGCCAGGTATGGACCTTAGCCATATATCCTCTACCAGCAATATTACCCGGGTAGGGGGAGCGCAAAAATCCAGCTACAACTATTACCTGTATGGGGTAGACGCTGATTTTGTACCGGTTATGGGCATTAAAATGGCTGCCGGCCGCAACTTCATTGCCGGCGCGCCTAATAAAGACGAAGTGCTGATCAATGAAGAGGCAGCGCGCCTGCTGGGCTTTACATCACCCGAAGCGGCTGTTGGCAGCAAAATAAGCTTCTGGGGCGGACAGCCGGTAATAGCGGGCATAATGAAAAATTATCACCAGCTTTCCCTGAAAGACGCGCTGCTACCCATGATACACCGGTACGAACCACGGCACACCCAGTACTTTGCAGTAAAAATACAGGCCCGTAACGTACGCAACACAGTAGCCAATATCGAGAAAAAGTGGCAGGCCTATTTCCGTGATCATCCTTTTGAATATTTTTTCCTGGACGATAGCTTTAACCAGCAATACCAGGCAGATGCCCGTTTAGGCACCATCGTTACCATTTTTTCCATATTCACCATTTTTATAACCTGCCTGGGATTGCTCGGGTTAACAGTGTACAGCGTATCACGCCGTACCCGCGAAATAGGCATCCGCAAGGTGCTGGGGGCCAGCGTTACCGGCATTGTGCACCTGCTCACAAAAGATTTCATTCGCCTGGTGATCATAGCGGTTGCCATAGCTACCCCGCTTGCCTGGTGGACCATGAACAAATGGCTGCAGGATTTTGCCTACCGCATTAGCATACCCTGGTGGGCATTTGCCATGGCCGGCATGCTGATGGTAGTGGTGGCGCTGTTCACCATTAGCCTGCAGTCTGTAAAAGCAGCGCTTATGAACCCGGTAAAGAGTTTGAGAAGCGAATAAAAGTTATTGGTCCCACCACACGCGGTCTGTTAGCCGGGCGCTTTGCTGCGGCTGCGGGTTGGAGATCACCTCAACCTGCGGGTATAGCAGGCGGCGTGGCACTTCCGACAGCCCGTTCAGCACTTTCTTCAGCACCGGGAAACCGGTTCTCCGCCAGTCGTTGAAATTTTCAACAGACAAGAAATCGGCAGTAGCCTTTTCTTCCATAATACGCTGCAGCGCATTTGCCGCAGTTAAGGTGCCGCGCGCTGCCATGTAGGCGCTTACTGCGCTGCCGCTTACATTCAGCTTTGTCATATGGGCTTGTATGGCCTGCCGGTAAATAGGTTCCGCTGCTGCATAGCCCGATTTAATCAATGTTGCTTCAGCTTTCAGGAACAGCGCTTCTTCATAATTTACCACGTAATTATAAGCGCCTGCGCCCTGGTAAAAATCGCTGGGGCGGGAGTAAGCCTCCAGGCTGCCCGGCGCTGAACCTATTTGCCGGCCGGTATATAAACCTGTTTCTTCCGCAGGCTTTACCATGTATGTTAAACGGGGATCGTTACGCGCTTTCAAAGAGTCTATAAATCCCGAAGCCAGTATCAGGGTAGATCCCGGTAAAAAGGTCTGGTACCAGATGTTTTCCTGGCCGGCAATGCCCTGGTAGGGAAATTTCAGATCGTCATCATCGGCTTCCATGCCTTTGTCCAGCGCAGCCAGGGCCAACCCTGCCTGGGTTGCGGCATCATAACCCGGTGCATTGGTAAGGTGCATGTAATAACGCGCCTTTAAGGTATAAGCCAGCTTTTTCCATTTGGTCATATCTCCCTTATACAGGTAATCATCATCACCCGGCACCACAGTGCTCTGCTGGTCAATAGCAGCAATAGCATCGTCCAGCAGCTGCTGCATGCCTTTATAAATATCCTCCTGTTTGTCATACTCCGGCGTAAAATTATCTGCGCCGGCCAGCGCTCCGCTGAAAGGAATATCGCCCCACAGGTCCGTACCCTGGCCCCAGCACAATGCCTGCAGTATTTTAGCAATAGCCGCATAGTTGGGATGATTGTTCTGTTGCGCAACAGAGTCCAGCCGCACCACGTTATTCAGGCAGGTAGCGTATAAAATGGTCCAGTCGCCATCCATATCCGATGGCACCATGTAATAGGTGCCGGCATTGGGCACCGGCTGGTTCAACGCAATAGTTTGCAGATACTCCTGCACAATAACGGCCGCATTACCCGCATACATGGATTGTGTAACCACCAGCTCTGCCGGCGCCAGTATCAGCGCTTCCTGTACAGAAGAAGGGCGGTTGGGATCCTGGTTCACATCAATAAATTTCTTACAGCCGCCGGCCAGCAGGCACCCTGCTATAGCAATAATATATAGTACTTTGTTCATGACAGTTCAATTAAGCTTTTAGAAACTTACTTTCAGCGTGAAGTTTACGGAACGTGAAGTAGGCGTGGAAAAAGAGTAGATGCCCTGTGATCCGCTGGATGCGCCAAACGAGCTTACCTCCGGATCACCGCCGGTAAAGTGCGGGCTGTATATCCACAGGTTACGCCCGGTTACGATCAGCGAAGCTGATTTTACAAATGTGTTCGGGAAAAGTGATCTGCCGAAATCATAGCCCAGGCTGATGGTGCGCAGCTTTACATAGGTGCCGTCCTGTATTACCGATTCTGTTACGCCGCTTAACCTTCTCCAGTAGTCCTGCCCGTTCACTACAGTTGTATTTGGCTTGTTATCCGATACATTGATGCCCGGCACCACGCGGTCTGCGCGGTCTTCCGTTACTTTGGGCGTACCATAAAAGTACCCGTAGCCATCAACGTTATTCTGTATGTCGCCGCCCTTCTTCATGTCAAACAAAAAGCTGAGGCTGAAATGTTTGTAACGGAAGGTATTGGAAATACCGGCTATCCAGTCGGGGTTAATGTCGCCTATTACACCGGTGGAGTCCGAAAAGGGCAGCCCTGCGTCATCAATCAGCAGCTGCCCGCCGGCCGTTCTTTTAAACAGGCTGCCTACAATCACGCCGTAGGGCTGGCCTACAATAATGCTGGTAAAACCATTGCCTATCTGCGACTGGCCATTATAAATATACAGCACCTTGTTGCGGATGCGGCTGAAGTTGAAGGTAAGATCCCAGCTAAAATCCTTGCTTTGCACCGGCCTGGCATTCAGCAATATTTCAATACCCCTGTTCTGCATCCGCGCAGCGTTTACGGTAGTGCCGCTGTAACCGGTTGATGGCGCAATGGGTACACCCGGTATAATGCCGTCATTGGTTTTACGCGCAAAATAAGAAGCTTCGAGCCCTAAACGGTTATGGAAAAAGTTGGTTTCAAGCCCTATCTCAAATTCGTTCAGGCGTTCATTCTTCAGGCTGGGATTGCCAAGCGTTTGGCTTAACAGGTAACCGGTTTGTCCCTGGAAAGGAAAGGAATAGTTGGTGAAAATAATGCCGGCCACGCCTGGTACGTCTCCGCCGCCCTGTGGCAGCTGGTAAGGTGTATTCAGCTGGTAGGGACGCACATTGTCATTACCCACGGTTGCGTAGGATAGCCGTATTTTGCCAAAGTTCATTACATCTGTTACTGCGGGCGACAGCAGCTCGGAAAACACAAAGCTGCCGGCAACGGAACCATAGGGGTAAAAGCTTTTTTCCTGCGACAACACAGAGCTGCCGTCATACCGGCCCGTAAGCGAAAGAATAAAGGTTCTTTTATAGTCTACATTGGCCTGCGCATAAAAGCCCACCTTCCGGTTCTGGTAATGCGTTTCATTATAGCTGATGGAAGATGCCTGGCCAATGTTGTCAAAACCATCTATGCTCAACCCTGTGCCTTTGGCATATTCCGTTTGCGTGTAGGTAGAAAGTACGTTGTTGCCCAGCAGCAGGTTCAGGTTAAAATTACCAACGTCTTTGGTGGCATTCACAATAAAGTCGTGGTTAAACTGCCGGAAGTTAATATTCTGCTCAATAATACGGCCGGTAGGATTGGCGGCCGAGCCACGTGACTCGCGGTATTTATCCTGCTCGGAATAAATATCCGCCCCCATTCTTTCTGTTATTGTTAACCAGCCCAGGGGTGAATAGTTTAAGGTTACCACCGGTATAAAACGGTTTACCCGGGCCTTGTTGTAAATATTATCGAGCACCCAGTAGGGATTGTTGCGGGAGTAGCGGAACACACGCTGCGTACCATCGGGATTCAGGTAGGGTAACGGGTTCCAGGAAACCGGCGCGGTAAGCACGGTCCATATAGGCGCTTCCAGTATATATCCTTCGGGCAGGCGGTCGTTCAGCGAGCTGGAATAGTTCAGCTGAAAGGTGCTGTTCAGGTTCTTTAATATTTTGGTGTTGTACTTGGCAAACAGGGCATGCCGGTCATAATCTGTTTTAGGCGTGGTGCCGGTTTGCTTCAGGTAAGAGTAAGATAAAAAGTAGTCGGACAGGCCGTTGCCGCCATTTACGCTTACCGTGCTGTTGCTGGTAACGCCGGTTTTAAAGAAGTCTTTGGCCGGGTTATACTTTTTTGCTTTTTGCCCGTTGATCATTAACGTGTCCATTAAAGGACCGAAAGAGCTGCTGGTCTTTTTAATATCACCGTCAAAATATTCATATTGCTTCGTGTCATAGTTGTACTCCCCCTGTGCATATTTATCCTGCGTTTCGGGCAGCCAGGGCGTTTCAAAAGAAACATCCTGCGAAAAAGTAACAGCAGGCTTTTTAGCTGCAGCGCTGCCGCTTTTGGTAGTGATCATAATAACGCCGCGCGCGCCCGCAGAGCCATATAGGGCGGTAGCAGCAGCGCCTTTCAGCACGCTGATGTTCTCAATAATAGCGGGGTCAATATCTGCCAGGCGGTTGGTGCCAGGGCCTGAGTTCAGGTTGCCTGTTTCGTCGTTGTTAACGGGAACGCCGTCCACAATAATCAGCGCCTGGTTCTCCCCGTAAAAAGAGGTAGCGCCGCGTATTACAATGCGTGATGAGCTGCCGGGCGTACCGGAAGAGCTGGTGATTTGAACGCCGGCTACCTTGCCGGATAATGCATTTACGATGTTAGGCTCTTTAGCCTCCACCAGCGCAGCGCCTTTCACCTCCTGCGTGCTGTAGGTGAGCGCCCTTTTTTCGCGTTTAACGCCCAGCGCAGTTACCACTACCTCATTCAGCTCTTTTTTGCTTTCTCTTAATGTAATGGCTACAGTAGTTTGGCCGGCAGCTACATTTACCTGTACGGGATCATAACCAATAGCGGTTATTTCCAATACAGCATTGCCTTCATGGCTGATCTCAAAATCGCCATTGGCAGCTACAGTAGTGCCTTTCCCGGTATGCAGTATTTTTACGGTGGCGCCCGGAACAGGGCTGCCGTTTTGATCTGTTACCCGGCCTTTCAGCGGCACCGGTTGTGCATACACGCGCATTACCGCACAGCACAGCATTGCTACGATCAATAGCAGATACGGCTTAGGATTCATGTGGATTTAGATTTTAGTTTTGGTTCACTGTTGTTTCATTGTTCATTTCTTATTGCAGGGAAACGCAGCTTGTGCTGCGAGTTGGCATGCAGCAACACACGATCTCTTAACAGGCCAAAGCCAGGTAAAGTATATTACAGGTAATGTTTCCCCCCTTCCTACTGTGTTGACATAAAATTATTTATTGCCCTGGCAATTACCTTCAATGATCTTTACCTAAGATCACCATATCTTAACCAGTTTTCACCGGCCAGGCTGAAATCGGGCAAATATTTGGGGAAATACGGTAACTACAGTGCCGGCGCCAGGTTGCGGGGTTGCAGCCAAACTATTTTATTTATAACAAATTCCTGCTGAAATTTGCTCTTAAAATTGATAGTAAACATCATAAAAACACGATAAAATGGATTTACAGTTAAAAGGCAAAACAGCCTTTATCAGCGGCTCAACACAAGGCATAGGCTTTGCCATTGCCAAGCAGCTGCTGCAGGAAGGCGCTATTGTTACCATTAACGGCCGGTCGCAGCAGAAAGTTGACCAGGCAGTAACCAAACTGAAACAAGAGGTGCCTGGCGGCGCTGTAACAGGCATAGCGGCCGACTTTTCCAAAGCAGCAGAAGTAAACAAGCTGGTTGCGCAGCTGGGCGAGGTAAACATCCTGGTAAACAATGCCGGCATTTTTGAGCCCAAAGCCTTTACCGATATTACAGATGAGGAATGGCTGCGTTTTTTTGAAGTGAACGTATTAAGCGGCGTACGCCTGGCACGCGCTTTCTTTCCCAAAATGCTGGCTAAGAACTGGGGCCGCATTATTTTTATTTCCAGCGAATCATCCATCTACATCCCGGAAGAAATGATCCATTACGGCACCACTAAAACCGCGCAGCTGGCTGTTAGCCGCGGCCTGGCAGAGCTGAGCAAAGGCACCGGCGTAACCGTGAACAGCGTGTTGCCCGGCCCTACCCGTTCCGAAGGTGTAAACGAATTTATTAAACAGGTAGGCGTTACCAAAAACATTACCGAAAAAGAGGTGGAAGCCGATTTCTTTAAAACCATGCGGCCTTCATCCCTGATACAGCGCTTTGCCGATGTTGCAGAAATTGCCAACCTGGTTACCTATGTGGCCAGCCCGCTTTCCGCTGCCACCAATGGCGCTGCCCTGCGTGCAGACGGCGGCATTGTAAAATCAATTGTATAAGTACCTCCCATAACCGTTCTGCCCATACGCAGAACGGTTTATCCCTCCCTTTAATCGTTACCCACCCTGCCGAAAACCTGGCAGCACTGCTCTTTACACAGAATATCTTTCTCCCTATTGGCATATAGGCGAAGTATTTAAAGTAGCCGTGTACCAGGCTCCTGTTCAATAATGCGAAGCGGTTCATTCAGATACGCAAAAACGCAATTTGCCACGCCTGTAGCCATTTCCGTGGTTTCTTAACCGGGGATTAACTACCCAGGGATTGGGAAAGCTCTAATATTGCATATCATCAAGCGATTACAGCACCATAAAGGTGTTTGTTTTTGGGTTTTCATAACGTGATATTTGTGTAACCGCCTTTTCAGGCGGTTTTTTTTTGCCCTGCATAACGGCCTCCCCACCCGGCTTAACTTTTGTACCGGTTATCTGCAAATAGTGTACACACTTTTAATATGAACCAGAAGATGTTAATAACCGCGGCTGTCCTTATGTTTGCTGCCTGCGGAAAAATTGCTGCCCAAACCGTGTTTACCTTGTCTTCAGCTATTGACACGGCGCGGCAAAGCAGTCCGGTGCTAAAGGCGCAGTATATGAACATTGGCGCTGCCCGGGCGGATGTGGTAACCGCCAGGTTGCGGCCCAATCCCAATCTTAATAATCAAACCCTGCAGCTGGCAGATGCCGGTCAATTTCCGCCCGGCACCAAATGGTCCGATAACAATAACCGGCAGGTATGGTGGCAATTAACCAAACCCATACAATGGCCGGCGCAACGGAAGTATAAAATTGAATCCGCCATACGAAACATTGCGGTTGCCAATAACACGTATGAGGAAAATGTGCGCAATCTTTCTATGAACGTAGGTTCCAGCTGGATAAGCACCTGGGTACTGGAAAAAAAGCTTGCCCTGCTGCAGCAAAGCCGTGCCGGGCTGGATAGCCTGGTGAAGATCAACGAGGCGCGCTTAAAAAACCAGGTGATCGCAGAAACAGACCTGGCCCGCACACAGGTGCTGCTGCAGCAATACAACCTGCAGCTAACCGTATTTTTCCAGGACTATAACAATGAGCTGGCTACCCTGAAGCTTTTAACCGGCGCGGCCGATAGCGTGCAGGTAGATACCGGCAGCATTGCCGAAGTACTGGTGCCCGCTGTTACGCTGGACAGTCTTATAAACCAGGGCATTGAAAACCGTTCGGATGTAATGCTGGTTAAAAGCACCATTGCGCAAAGCGCCAGCAACGTTCAGTACCAGCAATCCCTTTCCTGGCCGCAACCTGAACTGGGCGTTATTTACAACCCGCAGAACGCCATACCGTATGTTGGCTTCTTCGGCACCATTAGCCTGCCCATTTTTGACCGCAACCAGGGGCAGATCAAAAAAGCGCGGATACAGAAAGCACAGGCAGAACAAAGCCTACAGGCCACACAGCTGCAGGTGCAAACTGATGTAAGCACCGCATATAAAACTTACCTGGCCCAAAAGAACAATATAAGCCGGTATGAAGGCGTGCTACGACAATCACAGCAGATACTGGACCATGTAAAGTATACTTACCTGCACGGCGGCACCACTATTATAGATTTCCTGGATGCGCAGCGCAGCTGGTACGATACACGCCTGCTGTATTATGATGCTCTGCAATCGTATTATCAAAGTTATCTGCAGCTGTTATTTGTAACCGGCCTTATTAACCGGTTATAATAAACAGCAAGGCGTGCAACTACCACTAACGTGTTAGAGCAACTAATCAAAACCTGCTGAAAGCGATATTTTGCAATAAGTACAATTTATACGCTCAAAACCGGCTGAAACGGTTGTTACAACATCATTTTGATACACCTTTCAGCCAGTTGTTTTTATATTATAAAAATATTTTTGTGTCTGAAAGTCATTTTATTCCTGCGGGGTTTGAGCATTTGTAACACCAATATGGTATATTTGAATGTTCAAAACTGGCAATGAAAAAATTCGCCCTTACCATACTTATAGCTGGTGTACTACTCGCACTCTTTACCTATGCCGCAAATGCAGCAAATCTTCTTGGCATTAAAACGTTTTTTAAACTTGGCTTCTTTGCATTGGGCCTCATGATCCTTTCCGCAGCCTATTTCCTGGTTTCTTTCCTGGTGGAGTGGGCAAAGGAAACTGATTTTTTCAAAAGGGTTTTATAAGGGCAGCTGCACAGTGTTAAACCAATAAGCATGTAACATAGCGGCAAATTGTACCAGGTCGGCAAAGTTGGTGGGCTTGATCATATAGCTGTTAACTCCCAGCTCGTAACAATGGCTGATGTCTTTGGCTGCGGTGGAGGTTGTGAGGATCACTATAGGCAGTGTTTTCAGCCGGCAATCATTCTTGATTTCGTGCAGGGTTTCCCTGCCGTCTTTCTTAGGCATGTTCAGGTCCAGCAGTATCAGGCTGGGAAAAGGATAGCTTATTTCATCGCTGTACTTGCCCTGCCGGTGCAGGTAGTGTAATAATTCCTCTCCGTTTTCTACAAAATAAATAGCCGTATCTGCCCCGTTTTCTTCAAAAGCTACTTTTATTAACTCCCTGTCATCGGCATCATCGTCCGCCACCAATATGCATTTCCTATTGGCCTGGCCATTACCGTTAATGATCATTCAAATTGGGTTTGAAGCTAAAATACAACAATTGTTCTTTGTTCAGTACGCTTTTACTTCCCGCTGTCAAAAATTCTAAAAATATATTGAATGATGGTTTTTTACGGGCTGTTTTACTTCTTTTGCAGGTTCGCCAGCTGGGTAAACAACGCTTTCTCCTGCTCGCTCAGGTGCTGTGGTATATGCACCATGGCCGTCAGGTACAGGTCGCCGGGCTGGCTGGCGTTATTATAGGCCGGCATACCCATTCCTTTGAGGCGGAATACGCGCCCGCTGTCGGTACCAGCCGGTATGTTCATACTCAGCGGACCACCCAGCCCCTGCACAGTAGTTTTGCCGCCTAATACGGCAGTGTATAAGTCTACCGGCGCATCGGCATATACATCCTTTCCCTTCAGCTCAAATTGCGGGTGAGGCGCCAGCTGTATGGTAATCAGCAGGTCGCCGTTTTCTCCGCCGTTGCGGCCGGGAGCCCCCTTGCCTTTCAGGCGTATCACCTGCCCGTCGTATAAACCGGGCTTCAGCTTTATGTTTAACCGCGACCCGTTTACGCTTACCTGCCGGGAACCGCCGGCATAGGCATCTTCCAGCGATACTTCCATAGTAGCCGTAACATCCTGCCCCCGGCTGGTCCGCTGCCTGCGCTCGCCGCCGCCAAAAGACCGCCCGAACAGCTGCTCAAAGAAGTCGGAAAAATGCCCGCCTTCCCCGAATATATCTTCTGCATTCCCCTGGTACGTATAAGTATGGCCGCCGCTGCCCCACTGGCCCCAGTCATAATCCTGCGCGCGGCCGCCGTGTCTTTCATAATCCCGCCAGTTCTCGCCCAGCTGGTCGTACTTTTTCCGTTTCTCGGGATCGCCCAGCACTTCATATGCTTCGTTCACTTCCTTGAACTTCTCCTCTGCCGCTTTGTCACCAGGATTTTTATCGGGATGGTATTTAACCGCCAGCTTACGGTAAGCCTTTTTCAGCTCCGCTTCTGTTGCGCCTTTTTCCACGCCCAGTGTTTTATAATAATCCTTGAATTCCATAATGCCTTAAAGCTATCAATAAATATACCACCGGCTGCAATCCTGTCACTTTTACCGGGAGCGGCAGGGGCAAAAAAAGGGGCCGGCAAACGCCAGCCCCTGCCTTGTGCTCTTTACGCTATTTTATCAACTTATACGCAATTTCAGGGTATCCGCGCTGTCCGCCATCCTGGCCTATGCCGGCGCTTACAAACTTCAGCTTATAGTAATTGCCGCCCGTATCTTTTACTATGTAAAAACGGTCTGTTTTTATGCCCAAAGTAGCGCCGGCAGTAGCCCGCCATTTACTGCCAATGGCATCGCGGGTGGCAGTGAATACCAGCTTGGAGCTGGTAAGATCAGCGGCGGCAAAGGTATCATAATTAAACCCATCGGCCGTAGTAGCTTCCGCGGCCTGTACGCCGGCCAGGCTGTTGCTGAACACAAAATCCGAGAACAGGTAGGGAATAACTGCTGTACCGCTGCCGGCAAAGTACACGCCGTATGACCATTGAATGTCCCACGCTGCTTTTTCCGGCTCCACGCTTACTACTTTATTGCCCGTAAAGGAGTAAAAGGTAAAATTGAAACGGGTGTCTTTGCTGATGTCGGCAGTTTGTATGGCGGTTGCCGCCAGCAGGGCATATTGCAGCCTGTAGCCGTTACCGTTACGGCTGATCTTTATTTTATACCAGGTAGCCGGGTCCGTGGCTGAAGCGGTTTCCGGCTTTACCAGGTACACCCTGTTAGCTGCATCTGCAGCGTTTACGGCTGCTATGGCGGTTTTGGACAGGCTGCCATATACATCGTCTACCATATCCAGGGTGCCGGCGCCCTGTCCCAGGGCCAGGCTAATGCCGGTTGTATCGTCCAGGCCTGCCTGGGTAATGTCTGTTTTATCCAGGGCTTTTACCGCCATGGAAGAAGTATAGTTCAGGATCACACGGTAATCGCCGCCGCTATAAAAACCCAGGTCCCAGCCGGTGCGTGCAACGGCAGTTTGCTTGTCGGCGCTGAAATCAACATACACAGCATTGGGCGCGCCGGTACCGCCCCCGCCATCCAGCTTCATAGATGCGCCGTCTGAAGGCGGTATTACCGGGGCTGTATCATCATCATTGCTGCAGGCGCCCAGGGCTGCTATTAAAGTAAGAGAAAACAAAACCCGGCGCATGCGCTGCCACTGTGATTGTTTTTTTGTGTACATGTGCTTATTAATATTTATTGGTTGTTAGTTGCTATTGGCGGCCCGGCAAAAGCGCAGGCCCAGGAAATAAGAGCGGCCATACCACATAAGCACCGGACCGCCGGTGCTGTGCGCCTGCCCAATGTCGGCAGACGTGTTTTTAAGCCGGTCTACATTAAATACATTTTTTACGCCTGCCTGTAAGGTCAGGTATTTGTTCACCCTTTTGGATGCCGTTACATCCGCATAATGGAACGCAGCTGTTTTGGCCAGGTGCACAGCTTCCGCATTATTTACCGTTGCCAGCTCATAGGTTGGCCGCACGCCGCTGAATTTATAGAACAAGCTAACGGTACCGCCCATACGCAGCAGCTGCCAGGTAATGTTGGCGTTCACTTCAGGCGCCCAGGTAAAGGAAGGTGATGGCATACGTTTATTGTACGCAGTGTCATCTGCAAAGCGGTTATAGCGGCCCGCGTACAGCAGTCCTATTGCGGCCTGCAGGTTTTCCCATTGCAGCGTATGTTCCAGCATGCCGCCGGTGGTTTTGAATTTATTAATGTTGATGTAAGTGCTAATGGATGGATCTGCGGCATCATATCCAATATCTATGAGGTTGCTGAAATTATTATAAAAGCCCGATAAGGCCACCGCGTAATGCAGCTTGTTGTTACTGGCTGCCTGCCAGGTAAGCGAGCCGTTTACGCTGTGCGAATATTCCGCTTCCAGGTTGGGATTACCTTTAATGGAATGGCTGGCGTCAAAGAAATAAAAATACAGCTCGCGCAGGGCCGGCGCCCGGAAACCGCGCGCATAGGACAACCGCAGGTCCACGCTATTCCCCAGCGCCACTTTGGTATTAACGGAAGGTATTACCGGCGGCGCATCGTACACGGAGTTATGGATAACGCGCACGCCCGGCCGTACATTCAGCCAGCGCGCCGGTTTTATTTCTGCAGATGCAAACACCGCATAGTCCGTAATCACCGGCGAACCTTCAATACGCTGCCCGCTGCTGGCATCCCTTTTAATTTCAACACCCGGCTGCAGCGCAACCCTGCCGGATATTTTATATTGTACCGTGCCCCTGAAAAAGAGGGTATTGAATTTTGACACGTCCTGCGCACCGGCATCTTCCGACAGGGCAGATGTGTTGGTACGAAAATCTTTAATGGTAGTTTTTGTTCTACGACGGTAGTCCTGGTAAGAGAACGCTCCGTTCGCACTCAGGCGCTCACCGGGTTTCCAGGCGGCCTGCGCCTGGTGGGTATAACGGTTGGTATAAAAATACTGGTCGGTTGACTTGTAGTTGCCGGTATTAATATCACCCAGGTTTTTGATATTCTCATGCAGGTAATCCAGGCGGTACCACATTTCCCATTTATTGTTGCCATAACCTAGCATGCCGCTGGCGAAAGACTGGTCTTTGGGATGCCATTCCTTTTTACGCGCGGTATAATCACCCTGCCAGCCGCCAAAACCGTTGCGGGTATAGCTGCCATTGGCAAACCAGCTGCCGTGGCCCCATTGCATGCCCAGGTGCTCATTATGCAGTCCTTTGCCGTTAAATGGCTGGTATTCCGTACCGGCTGTTTCTTCCTGCACACGTGCTGTAACCGTAAGATTATCTGTTTGCTTTTTGGTAATGATGTTGATAACGCCTGCCAACGCATCTGTACCATAAACGACCGACATAGGGCCTTCTACAATTTCTATACGTTCAATGCTGTTAACATCTACCTGGCTTAAGCTTTGTTTAGTGCTGCCCCTGTCTACCAGCGGCACGCCGTCCAGCAATACTTTTACGCTCTGGCCCGACATGCCCATCAGCTCCACGTCTGTTTCACCCAAAGTAGCGTCATTGGAAAAGCGGATGCCCAGCTCATTGCTTAGCACACCCAGCACATCGGTGGCGCCACGCAGCTGTATGTGCCTGCTGTTAATAGTGCGCACCCGGTACACGGATTGTTTCATGGATTGCGCCTGGTACTGGCCGGTTACCACCACATCTTTCAGCTGCACGGCAGTGTCTTGCGCAAAGCTGTTCACACGGCACAGGAGCCAGCAAAAGAACAGCGCCATTAATTGTTTCATCAGGGATCAGTTTATTATTGTTTTGCTTATACCAGGGTATATACCTCCTGCATCAGCAGCGCCTCTTGCACTGTTGCCACCATAACTTCCCATTCTGCCCTGGTAAAAGTGAAGCTAATGTCATAGCAGGGCGTATGCACAATCACCCGCTCCTGGTTATCAGGGAAAGGCAGCGCACACTCGCTGAACTTTCCCCGGTTCAGCGCTTTGCTGAAATGAATAAAATCGTCCGGAGTAAAATTCAGCAGCACATTGCCATGCCACAGGAAAACGGTTTTACATTGCATACAATGCCCTATATGCGTGTGCCCTTTATGGGCCAGCATCCTGGTTTCACACATAGATTACTTGTTTAACAAACGACTATGATTGGCCTGTCATACCCGCCATACGCATGCAGCATTCTGCCGGTACAGCGGGCAGACAGCGAGTTTCATAGACCAGCAGATATTATCAGTAGAAAAATTGATTATTATAAGCCGGCGGAGAACGGCATTACAAAAATAGGCAGCAGCAGGTAGTAGTAATGATCGGATCAGGAAAAGTATTTACGACAAAAGAAAAAATGCAAAATATTAAATGTAAAATGTTGAATGTAAAAGTCAGGGCAGTGTTTACTTTATAATAACACTGTAGAATGTAAAAGTTAATGGCTGCATGCGCTTCATTAAAACCACGTGGGTTTCATAAACTCACCGCCGCCTGCTTTTACATTTAAAATTTTACATTTTACATTCTCCCACAAGCGCCCGCCATTGCTGTTGTTCGGGCTGGCCGGGCTTGCGTTTTCCGAAGAACTGCACAATCATCTCTTTATTGTTGTCAAATACTTCTACAGCAGTTATAATCCCATCTGCCGACGGTTTTTCCACCACCCAGCACTGGTTAATATCGGTTGTTTTCAGGTGCAGGTTAAAGTCGGCATCCATTACATTGATCCATCCTGGTATTTCCACTATTTTCTGCACCGGGCCGGTATGAATTTCAATGTTACCGTGGTTGCCTACAAACACCATGATTTCCTGCCCGTCGGCTGCTGCCCGTGTCAGCAATGTTTTTACACAGCCCGTATGAACCTGCTGCGTGAAACGGCCCGCGGCCATTTCCAGGGCGTGCAAACGGCCTACCTTGTATTTACTGAGCATGGGAAAAAAGTCATGTGTGTCCTGCAGGGCGGCCCAGTCTTCCAGGAAAGCAGCAACATCCACGTTTTGTGCGTTAGCAGGCGGCGCCGGCGCCGGTACAGGCGCCATAGCAGCTGGCTGCGCGGCAGCTGTAAAATCATGCACCAGCTGCTCCCATGCAGGCAGGTTGGTTTCGGCCAGGGCGTATATTTTTATTACCGCATTCCCCTGCCCGTCAAATACCTGCAGGGAATTTTTAAAGCCCAGGGCTTCATCATCCCTCACTGCAAAGCCATGTACCCATTTGGAGAAGAACATGCGCAGGTCAATATCTTTCCCAACTACTACGCCTACATGCCGGCTTCCTGTACGTACATCTTCAAATATGCCCTTTCTTTCAATTACACAGCTTTCGTTGCGGGTAAGCACCATTACTTTCCCAACGCCGGGCATCCGTTGCAGCAGCGCCGGAAAATCATTGCGCAAATGCGCCACGGTAGCGCCGGTGCAGGCAGCCACCAGCTGGCCTTCGCTTACCTGCAGCGCACGGGCGGCATCCCTTATCCTGGTTTTAGGATTTTGCAGGCGGAACGCCTGCCATTGTTCTTTTAAGCCGGAAGTGAGTGTATTATTCATAGTTATTAACAAGCTTTTATTGCCTGTGCGGCAAATGATGGAAATAAGGTAGTAGTGGTACCGGTGACCACCAGGGGAAAGGCAAACAATGGATGCTGCAGTACGGAAACCTCTACGCCAAAACAGCCCCGGATGTGGGAGGCCGACAATACCGTTTGCACTGGTCCCTGTATATATACATGCCCGTTTTTCAGGAAAAAGATACGTTGCGCATAAGCAGCTGCCAGCTGAAAATCGTGCAGCACTGCTACTACCAGCACACCCTGCCGGGCCAGCTGCGCGGCCAGCTGTAACGACAGCTGCTGATGCAGTATATCCATGCCCGTTACCGGCTCGTCCAGCAGCAGCATTTTTTTACCGGTGTAGTCCATGGCGTGCAGGTCGGGCGCTTCCAGCAGCTGCGCCAGCACCCGGGCCATTTGCACGCGTTGCTGCTGCCCGCCTGATAATGTGGGATAGGTACGGTGCCGCAGGTCATACACCTCCAGTAATTTCAAAACATAGGTGATAATCTCCTGGTGGTGCGCGTGCTCCTGCAGGCGGTACGCATAGCGGCCCATGGCCACTACCGCTGCTACGGTAAAAGGCATTTGCAAATGCAGCTGTTGTGAAAGTACGGCGCGTTGCCGGGCCTGCACCGCTGCCGGAAGCTGATGCAGCTCCTGCCCGTTAATGGCAATGCTGCCGCGGTAATGCATATACTCGCCGGCAATAGCACGCAGCAGGGTTGATTTACCGGCGCCATTAGGCCCCATGAGCACACACAGCTCGCCCGGATGAGCCTGCAGGCTTACCTGCGTCAGCACCGGCGTATTTCCAAACGACAGCGATACATTTTCTACATCCAGCATTATACAGTATTTAAACGCTTCTCTTTTATGATCAGCCAAATGAAAAACGGTGCGCCGGTAATAGCCGTAATAATGCCTACCGGCAGCTCTGCCGGTGCCACAATGGTGCGGCACAGCAGGTCGGCCACCGTAAGCAGCACCGCACCTGCCAGGGCTGCGCCAGGTATCAGCATATGATGGTCCGGACCGGTGAACTGCCGGATAATATGCGGCACCACCAATCCTATAAAACCAATAATACCTGCTACCGCCACACCGGCTGCTACGGCCATGGTAGCGTAAATAATAAGCTGTGTCTTTAACCTGTTCACCTGTACGCCGCTATGCATTGCCTCCTGCTCTCCCAGTGCAAATACATTCAGCGCAGGCGCCATGCGGGGCAGCATAATTACCGGCACCAGCACAAAGGGCAATACCGCTGCTACGGTTTGCCAGGAGGCTCCTCCCAGGCTGCCCAGCGTCCAGAAGGTAATGCTGCGCAGCTGCTCATTATCCGCTACATAGGTTATTAAGCCGGTAAAGGCGCCGCACATGGCATTTACGGCAATACCGCTCAGCAGCATAACAGATACAATGGCCTTGCTACCGTAAACGGACATACGAAAAACAACCAGCACGGTAAGCATCGCTCCCACGAAAGTAATACAGTGCTGTGCATAGGCCTGTAAAATGCCGCTACCTGCCATAAACGGTATATACGCATGCAGCACTATAAGCATAGCAGCAGTAAGGGATGCACCGGCGCTGACGCCTATCAGTGCGGGATCTGCCAGCGGGTTGCGGAACAGCCCCTGCAGGGCAGCGCCGGCAATTCCCAATCCGGCTCCTACAAGCGCCGCCAGCACCACGCGTGGCAAACGGATCATCCATAGTACGGCAGGCAGCTGTGCCGGGTAGCTAACCGGCAGCTGTATGCCTATGCCCTTGAGTAAAATAGCCACTACCTGTAACGGCGACATATGCATAGCGCCGGTGCCAATGGCAACGATCATTACCAGCAACAGTACTGCGCTTAATATGGCAAGACTGATGTATTTTTTACGCATCTTTAATTTTCTCCGACAATACCTTAATGGCTTCAATAACGCGCGGCCCAAAACCTGAGAGAAGCTGCCCGTCCATGGCAATAATGTGCTGCTGCTTACCGGCCGTGGTTTGCGGAATGCCCGGCACCCGCAACAACCCGTTTACACCGCCAATGCTTTCCAAGCCGCTGTCAAACAGCAGAATCACGTCCGGGTTGGCGGCTACCAGCGCTTCGGTGGTAAGCGGTTTAAAATCTTTAAAACCGGTAGCGGCATTTTTTGCGCCGGCCAGCGCAATTATTTTATCCAATGGCGTGTCCTGCCCCGCTACCATCAATGTGCCGGCGCCGCGGGCATAAATGAACAATACTTTTTTAGATTGCGGGCTTACCTGTAATGCCTGTTGCTGCTGTTCCAGCTGTTTGCACAAGGCTTCGCCTTTGGCCGTTGCCTGCAGCGCAGCAGCTATTGCGCGGATCAGCTTTTTTGTGCCGGCTATGGAATACTCCTGCTGCAGCACTACTGTTTTTACACCGGTAGCCTTCAGCTGGTCAATTACAGTGGGCGACAGAAAATTAGTGGTGGCCAGTACCAGGTCGGGCTGCAGCGCCAGCACCGGCTCAGCGGAAATATTCCGGTTATGCCCTACTTTAGGCAGCTTTTGTACGGTGGCCGGGTAAGTGCTGGTAACATCCACCCCTGCCAGCGCCTTTTCAAAACCAAGGGCGCAAACCACTTCTGTAACCGTACCGTTCAGCGATACAATACGGCGCTGCGCACACAGGGCTGCAGCAATAAACAGGAAAACAGGTAATAATATAAGAAAGGGCCTTAGCCGGATGCGTTGCATAAATGATTTGATTTATTAATAGTATGTATTAAAAAAAATGGCTGACCCTACCCGGGATCGGGCCAACCACCACCTGCAAGGAACACTTTACTCCGCCATGTTCCGGCAAGTATCTTCAGGGGCATAGCGATCTTCTCCTGTTCCATACGCCCGGAACAGGGTCACGTTATTAAACAGCAGATTGCTTGTGAATACCAGGCCTGCCCGTGTAAGCGGATATTACACAGGGGCGGCAGGCTGCTACATTCATGCGGCGGAGTAAAGGAGTAAGGCAAAGCTAGGTCATGAAAATGTAAAACCTTAATCAAATCGGGAATTTAAACAGGGAGCATTTACGCAAAAGGAAAAACAAATGCACCCGCTGCTGAACCAAACCGGTTGAAAGTTGTTCTAATTAAGGGACCCTGCGTTGATCTGTAAAACATATCCGTTCATTAAAACCACTCAAACAATATGGATTGGGATGAAATTCTGAACCCGCTATCGCCACTATACCAGGATGCTATGTATGAACAGCAGCAGCTGGTAAGTATGCAGGATGGCCTGATAGACGCCACAAAAAAAATGATAGAAACGGTATATCCACAACTATATCACCTGGAGTCCGAAGGTTATAAGGAGCTGGAATCTGTTATTATCACGGAATGCGTAAAGTTTTCCTGTAAGATCAATGAGGTAATTAACCGGTATCATATTAACGAATAGTTATTTTGTTACCTTACAGGCCATTCTTTGGGTGTACATCCCGGCTACTATGCCATACCCGTTTGTTACGTTAGAGTAAACCTTTACCGGCTGCGACAAGAAATTACCATCGTCCTGCCCGTTCTGCTGCTCATCCACACTTTTCAGGTAACGGTAGCCCTGTGCTGTAAGGGCGGTCACCTCCGCTACCAGGTATTTGTATGTAACCGGCTTGTCGGTTTGCAGCACAAAGCGTATGGCTTTTCCGTCAAAACGCTCATCTTTTACCACCAGGTCCTGGTAGTAAGTGTCACTGATAATATCCGCAAAGTTATCATTGAGAGAGGGGTCCATACGGTATTTGATCATGCTCAGCGGCTGTATGCTGCCGTTTATACTGTCTGCCGCATATAAATGAACCCGGTAATAGTTGGCTATGCCTGCCGGGTCTTTCAGGGTAAATTTTACCTGGCTGGCGGTTTGCTGTGCAAAAAGACCGCTTGCTTCCGGCAGGCCGGGAATACTGTCGGTACCTGTTACAGCCGTTAAACCGGTAGCCGCCGCCATAATGGTATAAACCTTTCCTGGTCGCGCCGCTGTATCAGATACAAAATAACCGCGACCGTTTATTTCCCGCCAGTGCACGGCTGAAAAGGGCAGCCCGTTTTCCAGCATGGTTACCTGCGCATGCGCCAGCGCCGTAAACTCCGTATCATTATCCGATACTACCGGCTCGCTTTTGGTAACGCGGATATACACGGGGCTATCTGCCTGTATAAAAGCGTTCAGCACAATTTTATCTCCTTCATAGGGCAGGTTCAGCCTGGCCTTTTTTTCACAGCCGGTAGCCAGTATGGCTAACCCTATAGTATATACGATAATGAAACGCAGGCGCATTTTTTAAAATTTAACGGAGTAAGCAATGCTGGGCAGTATGGGTAAAATAGTTACCTGTGCAAGGTAGCGCTGGTTGCGCTCCTCGTCTGATTTTACATAGTAATAAAAAGGATTTCTCCGGTTATAGGCATTGTACAGGCTCAGGTTCCAGCTCTTGGTCCATCGCTTTTTCTTTTTAGTGTAGGTAATGCTAAGGTCCAGGCGGTGCACGCTGCCGGCGCGGAACTGGTTACGCGTTCCCAGGTCGTCTACCCTTGGCGGCAATGTTTGCCCCGGCGGGTTGTAAGGCGAAGGCTCCAGCACGCCTTCGTAGCTGGCCACGGGCAGCGTGAGCGGTTTGCCGGTAGTGAACTGCCAGCCGGCCGACAGCTCCCAGTGTTTGCCCAGCCGCTGTATTACTGTAAGCTCCAGGTTGTGGCGTGCATCATATTTATAAGGAAACCGTTTACCGTTGTTTACGGCTGCAAACTGCCGGTCGGACCATGCCAGCGTGTAACCCAGCCAACCCCGGAGATGGCCCTGCTTTTTTTCCGCCAGCCACTCTGCGCCATAGCTGCGGCCTTTACCAACAATCACCTGCTCATCCCACTTTTTACCGGCCGAATTGAATACCGAAGCATCCTCCGTATATTCGATTACGTTATTCATGGTTTTATAATAGCCTTCCAGTGAAAACTCGTACTGATGATCATCCGTGGTTTTGGCGGCGCCTATGGTCAGCTGCCGGGATAGCATGGGCTTTACCTTGTGCGTGGAGGGCACCCAAAGGTCCGTAGGCAGGTTGGTGCTGTTGTTGGTAAGCAGGTGTATGGGCTGGTACATATGTGTATAGGCCAGCTTCAGCGCCCAGCCTTGCGGCAGCAGGTAACGCAAGCCCAGCCTGGGCTGCAGGGATTTATAAAAACGCTTCTCCACCAGGAAGCCCGCGGCATGTATGCCTGCATTCAGGTGAAGGTTGGGCGACAACTGCCAGTCATCCTCTGCATACAATACCATATCTACTCCCACAGTATTAAAATTGTTATAGGCTGTATCGGGCAGGGAAGCTGTGGTGGAATCGGAATTATCCTCAAAGAAAAAAGTACCCGGCTTAAAAATATGGGTGGTAGAGCCCAGCCCGAATTTTATGGCATGGCCGGGACGCGGACGGTAATCAAAATCTATTTTCCCTACAACATTCTGTATTCTTGAGTGGTAGCGGCCATACAGCTCCGAACGTTCATCAATCGTGTAGGATTTAAAATTGTAGTTATAGTGCGTAAGAAAAAAGTACTGGGAATAATTAAACGTTACATTGGAAAACAGGCGCTGGCTAAATACATGGTTCCAGCGCAGCGTGCCTGTAAGGTTACCCCATCCCAGCTTAAAGCCGCTCTGCTCCTGGTACCGCCGCTGGTCCGGCGCATCTTCTGTTTCATAATCATGGTCCTGCTTTATGATCAATGCATCTTCTCCGCCATAGGCGCTGAGGTACAGGCGGTCCCTGGGCGAGAAAATATGGTTGATGCGTACGTTGGCGTCATAGAAAAAAGCATAAAAGTCGCCCTTATCGCCCAGGTCTGCCAGCGACTTAACGGCGCCATTCATCAGCAGGTCTATATAAGAGCGGCGGCCGGATATAATGAACGATGTTTTGTTTTTCCACAAAGGGCCTTCTACCATAAACTTGGCGGCAATGGTGCTGATAGATACTTCTCCGTGATAGTTTTTCATATCCCCGTCCTTCATCGAAATATCTACAATAGAGGACAGGCGTCCGCCGTAGCGGGCCGGGAACGCGCCCTTATACAGGTCGGCATGCTTAATAATGTCCGGGTTAAACACGGAAAAAATGCCGAATACATGCTCTGAATTAAACACCGGCGTGCCATCCAGCAAAAACAGGTTCTGGTCGGGACTGCCGCCCCGCACGCTCATACCGCCGCTGCCTTCTGCACCGCCGGTAACCCCCGGCAGGCTTTGCAGCGTGCGCAGCACATCGGCCTCACCCAGCAGCCGGGGCATGGCCTTTACTTCCGCAATTGGAATATCCACCTTGCTCATTTGCGTTTGCTCCTGCAGGTGCGGCTGCATATTTTCTGTAACTATTACTTCCTGCAGGCTATTTACAGGCTGCAGCGCCACGGTAAGCTGCCGGTTGCCCGTAGCCGGCAGTGTGCAATGCTGCGGGCTGTAGCCGATATAAGAAACCAGCAGCCCGCTGGTATCTTTTTTTAAGGTAATACTGTAAAAACCATATTGATTGGTAACTGTGCCTGCCTGCTGCGCCGGGCAGTAAATAGTGGCGCCTATCAGCTTTTCGCCTGTACGGATGTCTTCCACATAACCGCTGATGGTGCGCAGCGGCGTAGCCTTTACAGTAAGCACCACCTGGTTGCCAATACGGTCAAAGGCAATATCATAGGGTTCAAACATGGCTTCCAGCACCTTTTTCAGCGGTTTATTGCGTACATGCAGCGTTATTTTATGAGAAAGGTCCACCACATCGCGGCTATACGAAAAATGGATGCCGTACTTTGTTTCCAGCAGCCGGCATACTGCCAGCAGCGGCTGGTCTTTTACATTAAGCGTAACCCGGGTATGCCAGTCCCATCCCATTGCCTGCAGCGGGAAAGCGCTCAAAAGTATTCCCAACAGCAGTTTTGCGGTAAATGGCATAGCTACACAGCGGTTTTGATGATTAAACAGGTTGTGTGACATATAAATTGACGGCACAGTACAACGGGGAACATACGGCCGGCCTCCTTTTTAACAAACGGTCCGGCAGCTGCTTTCCCCTATTCCGGGCTCAAAAATAGGAATTATGTAATGATGTGGTAATGCCTGCATAGGGCTGCATATTAGCGCATTAGTTTATATCTTTGCACCACGCATGTACCATCTTATCAAGCAACTACTGTTCAAATTTCCTCCTGAAAGCATTCACCATAGCGTAATGCGGGGCATTAAGCTGTTCCATGGCCTGCCGTTGGGCAAAACCGTGCTGAATGCCCTTTTTAACCCGCACGCTGCGGGCCTGGAAAAAGAGCTGTGGGGACTTACTTTCCGCAATCCCGTAGGCCTGGCTGCGGGCTTTGACAAAGATGCGCGCTATACCGACGAACTGGCCAGCCTGGGATTTGGATTTGTAGAAATAGGTACGGTTACGCCCCTGCCGCAGCCCGGCAATGAGCAGCCCCGCCTGTTTCGCCTGCCGGCGGATAAAGCCCTCATTAACCGCATGGGTTTTAATAATGAAGGCGCGGTGGCCGCCGCCAAACGCTTGCAAAAACGCAGGTCCGGCATTATCATTGGCGGTAATATTGGTAAGAACAAGGTAACGCCTAATGAAGAAGCAGTGAGCGACTATGAAAAATGCTTTCATGCGTTATTTGATGTAGTGGATTATTTTGTGGTGAACGTAAGCTCTCCCAACACCCCCAACCTGCGCGCCCTCCAGGAAAAAGAGCCCCTGAAGCAGCTGCTGCATCACCTGCAGCTGCTGAACGCGCAGAAAAACAAGCCCAAACCTATTTTATTAAAAATAGCGCCAGACCTCACCCATGAGCAGCTGGACGATATTATTGAAATTGTGCAGGAAACCGCGTTGGCCGGTATTGTAGCAACCAACACCACCATTAGCCGGGAAGGCCTGCAAACCCCGGCGGCGGCCGTGGAAGCCATAGGCGCAGGCGGATTAAGCGGCCTGCCGGTAAAAGACAGGTCCACTGCAGTGATCCGGTACATTCATGAAAAAACCGGCGGCCAGCTGCCCATTATTGCAGCCGGCGGCATTTTTACCGCTGCCGATGCCCGGGAAAAGCTGGATGCCGGCGCCTCCCTGGTACAGGTGTACACCGGCTTTATTTATGAAGGCCCGGCCATTGTTAAAAATATTTGTAAAGGGCTGGAAAAAAAATAATATCCATTCTATAACATCAACCTATTATGGAACAATTGTTCACTACAGAAGCGCTCATCAGCCTCCTGACCCTGGTATTAATGGAAGTGGTACTGGGCATTGACAACGTTATTTTCGTATCGATTGTTATGAACCGGCTGCCGCCGCATAAACGTACCCAGGCCCGCCGGATCTGGATGTTCACCGGCATAGGCGTACGGGTTATACTGCTGCTGTGCATTGGATATATTGTAAAAGCCAAAAGCCCGCTGTTTTTCATCGGCAGCCACGGCATCAGCCTCCGCGACCTGATTATGCTGGGCGGCGGTTTATTCCTGCTTATTAAAACTACCCGTGAAATTCACCATAAGCTGGAAGGGGACGAAGAGGAAATGAATATAAAAGGCGGGGATAAGAAAGCAGTATCGCTGCTGAATGTGGTAGGACAGATTATTGTAATTGACATGGTTTTTTCTTTTGACAGTATTATTACGGCCGTTGGCCTGGCGCAGCATATACCAATCATGATCATTGCCGTGATCATAGCCATGATCATTATGTTCCTGTTTGCACCCCGCATCAGCGATTTTATACATAAACATCCTACACTTAAAATGCTGGCCCTCTCCTTCCTGGTAATGGTAGGCGCTATCCTGATCATAGAAGGATGGGATGCAGAGAAAACAGAGGAGCTGCACCTCAAGAACTATGTATATTTTGCCATGGCCTTTTCCTTTGGCGTAGAAATGCTGAATATGGCGATGCGCAAAAAAACCGTCAAACCAGTTGAGCTGCGGGAGCCGGTAGTAAAAGAGGAAAAGTGATCCAATGTAAGGAGGCGATAGGATGTGCAGATATGCAAATGTGCAGATGTGCAGATGTGCAGATGTGCAGATGATAGAGCGGATGCAGATGTGCAGATGAAAAACAGCAATGTTTACATTTAATCACCTGCACATCTTTTCATTATCTGCACACTTGCACAGCTGCATATCCGCACATTATTTACTTGCGTTCATCAGCACACAGGCTACCATACCCGCGGTTTCTGTACGTAAACGTGTATTTCCCAGTGATACAGGCTGAAATCCCTGCTCCAGCGCCAGTTGCACTTCTGCCGGTGTAAAATCGCCTTCAGGGCCAATCAGGATCAATGTGTTCTGCCCCGGCTGCATAGCCTGCTGTAAAGGCGTTTTTTGCTCCGGCAGGCAATGCGCAATAAAACGCTGCTCAACGCCGGGCCGTTGTACCAGCGTTTCAAATGCAACAGGGGCCGCCAGCTCCGGTAAATAATACTGCTGGCTTTGCAGCATGGCAGCCACCAGTATGCTCTCCAGCCGTTCTGTTTTAAACTTCTCCTTCTCCGTACGGTGGGTGAGCAAGGGAATAATGCTTTGCACACCAATTTCCGTGGCCTTTTCCAGGAACCACTCCATACGGCCGGCGTGTTTGGTAAAGGCAATGGCTATACGTAAGGTGGGCGCCGGTTTGGGCAGGGTTTCACAATGGGTTACCTGTACCACGCATTTTTTCCGGTTATCATCCGTAATAATGGCGGAAAATTTTTGTCCCTGCCCGTTGGCCAGCAGCACGGGCTGTCCTTTTTCCCTGCGCAGCACCTGCACACAGTATTTAGAGGTTGCTTCATCCATAGTGTAAGCAGTAGCTGTAGCATCCAGCCCCCTGGCATAAAAAACAGGTAATTCCATACTAGCAATTAATGATTAAATACATGCTATCCTTCTAAAAACAGGCCTGTAGCCTGTAAACGTTCCGGGACAGCGTTCATGACTTGCAATACATTTTCTCCCGCTTCTCTTTCGACTCTCCCGGCCTTCTCCTTCGCCTCTCCTTGCTCCCGGCAGCTCCGGCCGTACCTGCTGAAATACTATCCGCCCGCGGCAACCGTTTCCGGCTGCACAGCCAGGGCCTGCCGCCGGGTTTTTACCTGGAAACGGATGAACAGCAGCACAGAAGCGGTTAGCAGCCCCAGTAACAATCCCCACCAGATGCCCTGTATGCCTGCTTTTAAATGAATGCCCAACAGGTAACCTATAGGCAGGCCCAGGCCCCAGTAAGCCAGCAATGTAATAACAGTAGGCACCTTTACATCCCCCATGCCGCGCAATATGCCCAGCCCTACCACCTGTGTGCCGTCGAACAGCTGGAAAAAGGCGGCGATAATAAGCAGCTGCCCTGCAATTACAATCACATCCGGCTCTTTCACATACATCAGCGGCAGTACATGGTTGCCCAGCATAAATACCAGTGCGGAGGTGCCCATAAGCACCAGCACCATATGATAGCTGGCTATGGCCGACAGGCGCAGCTGCCGGAACTGCCGGGCGCCGTAAAAATTGCCGCTTTTAATGCCTGCTGCTGCAGATACGCCGCTGGCCATCATGTACGTCATGGTGGCCAGGCTGATAGCTATCTGGTGCGCCGCCTGCTCGCGCGCGCCAATCCAGCCCACCATTATTACAGCGCCGCTGAAAGCGCTCACCTCAAAAATATATTGCAGGGCCACCGGCGCGCCAATACCCAGTATTTTTCGTATTACGGCCCCTGATACATCCCGGAAACGGAACTGCTGCAAATAGGGCTTGAAACGGCGCGCGGTAAGCACATACCAGCCCATGGCAGTGCCCATAAGCAGGCGGTCCGTTAAAGTGGCGATACCCACGCCTATTACGCCCATACGCGGCATACCGAATAACCCGAACACCAGCGTAATACCTAATAATATATTAATTATGTTACCGATAATACTGATGTGCATGGCCTGCCGGGTAAAGCCCAGTCCCTCTGCAAACTGTTTAAACGACTGGTATATCATCAGCGGCAGAAAAGAAAAGCCCAGGAACTGCAAAAAAGGCTTGGCCTGCACGGCTACCGCCGGCGGCTGGTCCAGCAGGGGGATATAATAGCTGCCGGTAATAATTACGCCTCCCAGCAGCACCCCGGTTATAATATTTATCAACAGGCTTTGGCTCAGCAGGCAGCCGCAGTAGGCGTAGTTACCCCGCCCGTTTTCCTGCGCTATCAGCGGTGTTAGTCCATAGGAAATGCCCAGGCCCGTAACCATAAAAATGGTAAAAAGGCTGTTCCCTAAAGATACGGCTGCCAGCGGCACTTCACCGGTATGGCCTATAATAATGCTGTCCGACAAACCCACCAGGGTATGCCCCAGCTGCGATATAACTACGGGGTAGGCTAAACGGAAATTTTCTTTATAGAATGGCTTGTATCGTGATAGCATGGATAAAAGAGGGGAAAAATGTAAAATTTTAAATGTAAAATGCAAAAGTTGGTGGAAATGTTCAATCATGACAACCGGGCCACGTTGAAGCACATCCGCCAACTTTTACATGCTACAATCGGATTTTACCTTTTACATTCTATTAAAACGGAGCATCTTCTAACCCTTCATCGTCAAAGTTCATATCGTTCATTTTAGAACCTTTTTGGATAAATACCTTGGCGTCTTCATTTCCCGGGCGCATGCCGGCATACGGGTTGCTCATGCCGCCACCGCCGCCTTCCAGGCTGCCGTCGTCCTCAAAACGCTGGAACTCCAGCACAGCACGCAGCTTAATGGTATCGAGCTGGCCGTTACGGTGCTTGGCTATACGCACGTGCGTTTCCCCTTTGTTGGATTCACCCATTTCATTGGCGGTGATCTCGTAGTACTCGGGGCGGTACAGGAACATTACCATGTCGGCATCCTGCTCAATGGCGCCGGATTCACGCAAGTCGCTCAGCTGGGGCATTTTATTGCCATCCTTACGCTTTTCCACATCACGGCTTAACTGTGAAAGCGCTATTACCGGCACATGCAGCTCTTTTGCCAGGCCTTTCAGGTCGCGGGAAATTTTACTGATCTCCTGCTCACGGTTGGTATTACGGCCTTCGCCGCCGCCGCTCATCAGCTGCAGGTAGTCGATGATAATAACCCCCACGCCGTGGTTATGCACCAGCCTGCGGCATTTGGCGCGCAGCTCAAAAATGTTCAGCGCCGGCGTATCATCGATAAAGATGGGCGCCTTGGCCAGCCGTTCAATACCGTGGGTCATCAGCTTCTTCATCTCGTATTCTTCCAGCTTACCACGGGCAATTTTTTCCAGCTTGATCTCCGATTCTGCGGACAGGATACGCTGTACGATCTGCCCGGACGACATTTCCAGGGAAAAGATGGCTGCGCCTTTGGCAAAGCGCGGGTGCAACGCCGCGTTCCTGGCCAGGTTCAGCGCAAAGGCCGTTTTACCTACTGAAGGACGGGCCGCAATAATAATAAGGTCCGTTGGCTGCCAGCCATAGGTAACCTTATCCAGCGACGGGAAGCCGGAAGGCACCCCGGTAATATCATCGCCTTTGTTACGCAGGTCCTCAATACGCTTCATGGTATTCACCAGCACGCGGTCTATAGAGTCATAGTTCTTGCGCAGGTGATTATTGGTAATTTCAAACAGCTTGGATTCTGCCGCATCCAGCAGGTCAAACACATCAGCGGTATCTTCATACGCCTCACCCAGTATTTCACCGGATATACGTATGAGCTCGCGTTGTATAAATTTTTGCAGGATGATGCGCGCATGCGCTTCAATATTGGCAGAGGAAACTACGGTGTTGGTAAGCCGTGTTACATAAAAAGGCCCTCCTACCATTTCCAGCTCCGCGGAAGACTTCAGCTCTTCCACTACAGTAAGAATATCCACCGGCATGGATTTAGCCGCCAGCCGCTGCATAGCCATAAAGATGCGCTGGTGCGCCTCCACATAAAAACATTCCGGTTTCAGGATCTCTATCACGGTGTCAAAAGCGCCCTTTTCCAGCATAATGGCTCCCAGTACCGCTTCTTCCATGTCTTTGGACTGCGGGGGAATTTTTCCGTATACCATGCTGGAAACATCAATGGACGGCTTCCTACGTACATTATTACGGTCTTTCTTGAGATTAAGATCCATTTATGTTCAAAGAATTAAAAAGAATGAATGAAATAGATTACTGTCATGGCTTGTGTCCCCAATATGGTGGGTTCCCTACAATTTTTTTCGCATCCTGGTGTTCAGTTCTCCTTTAATAAATTGTAAACTTTTTTGAGCCGTCCAAACTAAGGTAAAGGCATTTTTTCATTAAAGCCTTACGACAAGCCGATAATATTTATAAAACCCGGCGCACACGATATGCACACGCAAAATGTCAGTTATCCACTGACTGTGTATCGGTTATCCACTTATTGGCACAAAAATACCCTGTAAAGTTCCAATTATTCACACACTTTGTGTAAAAAGATTTTCCACATAATCCTTGGAAAGTAATTCACACATTCACCGCGTGCAACGTTAGTCTTTGTAAACAACACAGCCGGCCGTTATCCCCCCTCCCTCCCTGCTGCTGAAGCACAAACCATTGACTGTGGAGTTTTTGACTATCTTTACACCACTTTATTATTTTAGCAAAATGACGATTTCTTACAATTGGCTATGTGAATATTTGCCGGTACAGCCCTCACCGGAGGATTTATCTGTTATTTTAACCCGTATAGGCCTGGAGGTAGAGAGCCTGGAAAAATTTGAGTCTGTAAAAGGCAGCCTGGAAGGGCTGGTGATAGGCGAAGTGCTCACTGCCATACCGCATCCCAATGCCGATAAGCTGAAACTAACCACTGTAAATACAGGCGCCGGCGAGCCCCTGCATATCGTATGCGGCGCGCCCAACGTAGCTGCGGGGCAAAAGGTGGTGGTAGCCCCCATTGGCGTTACCATTTACCCTGTCAGCGGCGAGCCTATGACCATGAAAAAGGCCAAAATCCGGGGTGAGGAAAGCCACGGTATGATATGCGCCGAAGATGAAATTGGCCTTGGCAGCAGCCATGCCGGCATACTGGTGCTGGATGCAGCCTTACAACCCGGTACCCCGGCCCGTGAAATATTTAAGCCCGTACAGGACTGGGTATACGAAATAGGGCTTACCCCCAACCGTATGGATGCCATGAGCCATATAGGCGTAGCCCGCGATGTATGCGCCTATTATAATAACCTGGAAAATACCCGC
>NZ_DASTRI010000283.1:0-3893 GCF_035761305.1 Chitinophaga sp.
ATAATGAATAATTAAGAATTAAACGATTTCAGCTCACGCGCAATTTTATCTGCCCATTCCCGCTGGGCCTGGGTATTCAGGCTATGGCGCGTTTCTTCATCATACGCATCCTGCAGGCGGTTCATTTCCCGGAAAGACTCCAGGTATTCATACTGGATCATACTGTCGTAGTCCTCTTTGGTAAGCGGCAGGTGCAGTATTTTTTGTTTGAACCGCTGCACCACCAGCCAGGTAATGTCAAAGTGCAGCTGTTCGTGCGCCAGGGCATAGTTATCCATAATACCGGGCCGTACCCAGGAGGCGCTGCGGACAAAAAATACCTGCAGGCGCAGGGTAATGCGCAGCGTATCTTTTTTTAGCAGGCTGCTGCCATCATAGGCAAAGCTGGTAAAAGCCACCGCCCCGCTGCTGCCGGAGCGGGATGGCTGGCCCCGGAAATCGGACCAGCGCAGTTTGCGCGTGTTATAAAACAGGGTATCGCTATCCGGATCGTCTGCACGGCGGTCTGTAACAAACACCACTTTTATAAAAGGAGCATTGTGCACGGCAGGCGTGCCTGCGTGGGTGCCGGTAACAGGCAACAAAGCATACAATATGCTCCAAACAGCAATAAACAGGTTCACTACTCCAGCTGCCGGGTAATAAAAGCAGCCACCTGTAATTTAAAGGATTTTCCGGCGGAATGCATAAAAATCGTAATTTACAAGTAACCAAAACAATCGTCCCATGTACGGTGGAGGATACATTTTTGATGAGCCCAACAGGAAACAGTTGCGCGACGAGCAGCTGCATGACGACCCTGAAAAGCTGGCCGCCTTTGAAGCCCGTATAACCAATGGTGAAAAAATAGAGCCCGGCGACTGGATGCCGGCGGAATACAGGCGGCAGCTCATCCGCCTTATAGAGCAGCATGCCCATTCTGAAGTAATAGGCGCTTTGCCTGAAGGCACCTGGATTACCCGCGCACCGGGCTTCAAGCGTAAACTGGCCCTCATAGCCAAGGTGCAGGACGAGGTAGGCCACGGGCAGCTGCTGTACAATGCTGCAGAAACCCTGGGCAAAAGCCGGGAAGCCATGATCAACGACCTGCTGAGCGGTAAATCCAAATATTCCAATGTATTCAACTACCCCGCCAAAACCTGGGCAGATGTAACGGTAATAGGCTTTTTGATAGATGCTGCCGCCATTGTAAACCAGGTGGCCAATGCCAAAGGCTCCTACGGCCCTTACTGCCGTGCGCTGGAGCGTATTTGTTATGAAGAAAGCTTTCACCTGAAGCAGGGGCATGATGCGCTGATAACGCTGGCCACCGGCACACCAATGCAAAAGGCCATGCTGCAGGATGCGCTCAACCGCTGGTGGCAGCCTATTATGCACTTTTTTGGCCCGCCGGACAAAGTATCGCAGCACTCTGAAAAGCTGATGCAATGGAAGGTGAAAATGGCCAGTAATGATGATATGCGCAACCAGTTCCTGGACACCTATGTGCCTAAGATATGGGAGCTGGGACTCACACTGCCAGATCCCCTGCTGCATAAAAATGCAGCCACCAGGCGCTGGGAGTATACTGATCCGGACTGGGACCTGTTCTTTAAAGTGATTAACGGCGGCGGCCCCTGTAACAGCGAGCGTTTGCTGGTGCGCAGGTGGGCCGAAACCGAAGGCCGCTGGGTACGCCAGGCGCTGATGCAGCCGGGCGAAAGAAGGGCCATGCCGGTAGCGTAGGTATTGGCCGTTTAACAAGGGCAAAATAAATATATCAATCGCCAATGGCGAATGGCCGGCAGCTAAAAAGAACGGCAAATATCAATTGGCGACAGTCAACAGCCAGCCAGGCAATGTTAATCACTGAAAGCTAACAGGCCGCAGCTAAAAAATCCGCTATGTCAGACCAATCATATGATCCGCGTGTGAACCGCCTGCAGCTGGGTGGTACAGACGATCCCGTAAAAGTAGCAGAAGGCGAAAACTGGAATGTGTACGAAGTATTTCACCAGGAAAAAAGAGGAAGCCACCACGTGCATGTAGGTTGTGTACATGCCCCCGATCCGCAGCTGGCGCTGGTATTTGCCAAAGAGCAGTTCGGCCGCCGTAAAAAATGTGTGAACCTATGGGTGGTGCGCAGCGCCGATATACTGGCTTTTAACCTGGAGGATGAAGATATGTTTGCCAACAACCAGGAAAAAACCTACCGGGATGCCAGCGGGTTTAAGGTAATGGACAAGATCAACAAATTCAAAGGCACGGCGCAAAGCCCTAAAGCAGAATAAATATGCAGGCATCTTTACAAAAAGCAATAGCGGCGCTGATCACTAAAATGGCAGATGATGAGCTGATATTGGGGCACCGCAATTCCGAATGGACGGGGCTGGGACCTGTTATGGAAGAAGATATTGCCTTTTCCTCCATGGCCCAGGATAAAATAGGCCATGCGTGGGCCCTGTACCGTATACTGCAGGAGCACCTGGGCGGGGAAGACCCTGATACCTTTGCCTTTATGCGGGCAGCAGCGGACTTTACCTGCTGCCACCTGGTTGAAATGCCTATTGGCACTTATGATTTTAGCCTCATGCGGCATTTCCTGTTCGACCATGCAGAGGCGGTGCGGTATGAGAGCCTGCAGCAGTGCAGCTTTTTACCCCTGCAGCAGCTTGGCAAAAAAGTAAAGGGCGAGCTAAAGTACCACACGCTGCATGCAAATGCCTGGCTGCTGCAGCTATGCAAAGGCGGCGGCGAAGGGCACCGGCGCATGCAGGCCGCGCTGGATAACTGCTTTGCACTGGCCTGCGGCATTTTTGAACCGGGGACAGATGATGACTTATTGGCAGACGCCGGTATTTATCCCGGTGAGCAGGCGCTGTATGAAAAATGGCTGAACACTATTTACCCGGTGCTGGTAAAAGCTTCCCTGAACCTGCCGGATCCTGCGGCTGTTGCGCCCCAATATGGCGGGCGTTATGGAAAGCATACCACTTACCTGCAGCCATTGCTGGAGGAAATGGGGGAGGTGTTCCGCCTGGATCCCGGCGCCAGCTGGTAAATTCAATACCATGACAACAACACAAAACATCACTGCAGCTATTTACAATGCGCTGGAACAGGTAATGGACCCGGAAATACCGGTACTGAATGTGCTGGAACTGGGAATGATAACCGGCGTTGCATTGGACAATGGTACTGCCTGCATAAAAATGATACCCACCTTTGCCGCCTGCCCGGCTATAAGCGTAATACAACAAAATATACGAACCACGGTGCACAAGCTTACCGGCCTGCCGGTACGGGTAAGTATTGACCACGATGTACAGTGGAACAGCAACCGCCTTACGGAAACCGCCAAACAAAAGCTGCGGGATTTTGGAATAGCTGCCCCGCAAAAAAATACCGGCAGTGCGCCGGAAGAGATCATGCTTAACACCCCGTGCCCGCATTGCCACAGTGAAAACACCTACCTGCGCTCGCCCTTTGGCTCTGCGCTTTGCCGCGCCATACACTACTGTAAAGACTGCGGAATGGTGTTTGAGCAGTTTAAACCCGTAGAATAATACAGTAGTACATGTGGAAAGGAATTTATATATTACAGCCTAAATAAAAGCTGCGCATGAAGATAGGCTTGTATTTCGGCTCCTTTAATCCTATACATACCGGGCACCTGATTATTGCCAACTATGTAGCCTACAATACGGACCTGGATAAAGTGTGGCTGGTGGTATCGCCGCAAAACCCGCTGAAACCATCCTCTGCGCTGCTGAATGAGCATCACCGTTTTCATTTGGCCGAGCTGGCGGTAAAAGGCGAGCAGCGCCTGCGGGCCAGCAACATTGAGTTTTCATTACCGCGCCCTTCCTATACCATTGATACGCTTACCTACCTGTCTGAAAAATTCCCCACAC